>NZ_JBJLSH010000008.1:0-99601 GCF_050871905.1 Kineococcus haloalkalitolerans | reverse complement strand
GCCCGCTGCACCGCCCCCCCCCCCCCCTCCCCCCCCCCGGCCGGCGCCGCCCCCCCCCCCCCCGCCCCCCCCCCCCCCCCCCCCCCCCCCCCCCCCCCCCCCCCCCCCCCCCCCCCCCGCCGCTGGAGGCCGTGGTGCGCGACGCCGTCGTCGCGCGCGGCTCCGAGGCGATGGCCCCCCGCGAGCTGGTGCCGCTGGCGCTGCCGCAGGTGCCCGGCGCCGCCCAGCCCGCTGCGGGTGCGCAGGCCCAGCCCGCCGGCGCGCAGGGCGGGCAGGGGGGCGGGCAGGGTCCGCGCCGCGACGACCTGAAGCCGTTCGAGCGCGGCCCCGAGATCACCGAGGTGCGCTGAGGTGGTCGCCGCCCCCGTCGCGGGGACGTCCTCCGCCACCGTCCGCGCCGTCCTACGCTTGTCCTCGTGAGCAGGTCCCCCCTGGTCGGCGCGCCGCTGTGGCGCCGTGCGCTGCAGCGGTTCACCGCGTCCGAGTCCGACCTGGCCGCGCGCGACGCGCTGGCCGAGTCCGCCCGCCAGGGCGGCGTGCCGTGCGGGCAGCTGGCCAGCCGCTCGCGCGCCTGCGTGTGCGGCACCCTGCGGTCGGTCACCGCGCGCCCGCGCGGGGGCGTGCCCGCCGTGGAGGCCGAGCTGTTCGACGGCTCCGGCGCCGTGTCGCTCGTCTGGCTGGGCCGCCGGCGCATCGCCGGCGTCGAGCCGGGCCGGCGCCTCAAGGCCAGCGGGCTGGTCGCCGAGGACGACGGCCAGCGCGTGATCTTCAACCCCGTCTACGAGCTCATCTGCCCGGACGGCGCGTGAGCGCGCAGACCGTCCCCACCACCGTCGAGGAGGTCGTGCGCCAGCGGCTGTCGCTGGCGGTGGGCGGCTGGCGGGGGCTGCTGGACAGCGCTCTGCCCGGCGTCGCCTTCCTGGTGGCCTGGACCACCACCCAGGACCTGTGGACGGCCGTGGGCGCCTCGGTGGCCGTCATGCTCGTGGCGGTCGCCGTGCGGGTGGTGCGGCGCGAGACCGTCCAGCACGCCCTCGGCGGCCTGCTCGTGCTCGTCGTGGCGGCGGTCGTGGCTTCGCGCACCGGACGCGCGGGTGACGTGTTCCTGCCGGGGATCCTGCTCAACGCGGCCCTGGCGGTCGTCTTCGCGGTCTCGATGGTGACCCGCTGGCCCGTCGTCGGCTTCCTCGTGGGCGCGGTGGTGGAGGAGCCGACGCGCTGGCGCCGCGACCCGGGCGTCGTCGCCCTCTGCCAGAAGCTCACCGCGCTGCTGCTGGCCGGGTACGTGCTGCGGGTGGCGGTGCAGCTGCCGCTGTACCTGGCCGACGACGTCACCGGCCTGGCCGTGGCCAAGCTGCTGCTGGGCTGGCCGCTGCTGGTGCTCGGGCTGGTGGTGGCCAGCGTCGTCCTGCTGCGCGGGCGCACCCCGCTGGCCCCGCCCGAGGAGCGCGTCGCGGGCTGAGCCCCCGGGGCCGCGCCCGAGGGCCGCTCAGGACGAGCCGAGGACGGTCCGCAGCGCGTCCTCCGCCGCGGGGGAGGACAGGAACATCAGGTGGTCGCCCGCCTCGAGGCGGTCGTCGCCGTCGGGCGCGATGGGACGCTCGCCGCGCACGATGGCCACGAGCACCGTGTCCTCGGGCAGGCGCACCTCGGCCACCGTGCGGCCCACGACCCGGCTGGTCTCGTCGAGGGTGAACTCGGCCATCGACGTCTGCCCCTGCTGGAAGGTGAACAGCCGCACCAGCTCGCCGGCCGAGACGGCCTCCTCGACCAGCGCCGTCATCAGCCGCGGCGTGGAGACCGCCACGTCCACGCCCCACGCCTGGTCGAACAGCCACTCGTTCTTCGGGTTGTTCACGCGCGCCACCGTGCGGGGCACGCCGTACTCGGTCTTGGCCAGCAGCGAGACGACCAGGTTGGCCTTGTCGTCGCCCGTGGCGGCGACCACGACGTCGCAGTCGGCCAGGTCGGCCTCCTGCAGGCTGGTCACCTCGCAGGCGTCGGCGAGCAGCCACTGGGCGTCCGGCACGCTGCTGATCTTCATGGCGGCCGGGGCGCGGTCGACGAGCAGGACCCGGTGGCCGTTGCCGATGAGCTCGCGGGCGATGGAGCGGCCGACGATGCCGGCCCCGGCGATGACGACGCGCATCAGGCGACCTCCTCCGGGGAGCGGCCGAGGACCTTCACGGCCTTGGCGGACAGCTCGTCGGCGACGACGACGTGCACGAGGTCGCCCTCCTGGTGGACGGTGCCGGGCTTGGGCACCAGCCCCGCCCCGAGGCGGGTGATGTAGGCGACGCGGGCCCCGGAGGCGGCCTCCAGCTCGCGCAGCGGCCTGCCCACCCAGTCGTCGTGGACGGGCACCTCCAGCATGACGACCCGCCCGCTGGCGTCGCGGTGCTCGCTGAGCGCGCCCTCGGGCACGAGCCGGCGCAGGACCTGGTCGGCGGTCCAGCGCACCGTGGCGATGGTGGGGATGCCCAGGCGCTGGTAGACCTCGGCGCGGCCGGGGTCGTAGATGCGGGCCACGACGGTCGGCACGTCGAACTTCTCCCGCGCCACGCGCGCGGCGAGGATGTTGGAGTTGTCGCCGGAGCTGACGGCGGCGAAGGCGTCGGCCTCGTGGATGCCGGCCTCGACGAGGGTGTCGTGGTCGAAGCCGACGCCGGTGACGCGGCGCCCCTCGAAGGCGTGCCCGAGGCGGCGGAAGGCGTCGGCGTCCTGGTCGACGACGGCGACGCTGTGCCCGCGCTGCTCGACGGTCAGGGCGAGGGTCGAGCCCACCCGCCCGCAACCCATGATCACGAAGTGCATCCGCCCCGGTCCGTCCCGTCGTCGCCGGCGCCGCCCCGGCGGGCGGCGCGGGTCCGACGCTACCGCCCGGCCCCCCGCGGGCGCGGCGCGCGGGTGGTCCGCGCGCGGGCGGCGGCGGGGAGGGTTCGCCGGACGTACCATCGGCGGACGTGCCCTCTGTCACCGACGCGGCCAAGCGGCTGCTGGTCGGCCGGCCGTTCCGCAGCGAGAAGCTGTCCGAGACGCTCCTGCCGAAGCGCATCGCGCTGCCCGTCTTCGCCTCCGACGCCCTGAGCTCGGTGGCGTACGCGCCCGACGAGATCCTCCTGACCCTCTCGATCGCCGGCATCGCCGCCTACGCGCTGTCGCCGTGGATCGCCGCGGCCGTCGTGGTGGTGCTGCTGGTCGTCGTGGCGTCCTACCGCCAGAACGTCCACGCCTACCCCTCCGGCGGCGGCGACTACGAGGTCGCCACGGTCAACCTCGGCCCGGGGGCGGGCCTGACCGTGGGCAGCGCGCTGCTGGTCGACTACGTCCTGACGGTCGCGGTGTCGATCTCCTCGGGCGCGCAGTACGCGGCCACGGCCCTGCCGTTCCTGCGCGGGCACGAGGCGCTGTTCGCCGTCGGGCTGATCGTGCTGCTGATGACGGTCAACCTGCGCGGCGTGCGCGAGAGCGGCACCGCGTTCGCCGTGCCCACGTACCTGTTCATGGCCTCGGTCATCGGGATGGGCCTGTGGGGCTTCGGGCGCTGGCTGTTCGGCGACCTGCCGCAGGCGCCCAGCGCCCACCTCGAGCTGGCCGCCGAGCACGACATCTCCGGCGGCCTGACGAGCCTGGCGGGCGCGTACCTCGTCCTGCGGGCGTTCTCCTCGGGGGCGGCGGCCCTGACGGGCGTGGAGGCCATCAGCAACGGCGTCCCGGCCTTCCGCAAGCCCAAGAGCCGCAACGCGGCCACGACGCTGCTGCTGCTGGGCCTCATCTCGGTGACCATGCTGATGAGCGTCATCGCGCTGGCGGACCTGACGGGCGTCCGCTTCGCGGAGGACCCGTCGGTGCAGCTGCTGGACGACGGGGTGCCCGTGGGCGACTCCTACGTGCAGGACCCCGTCATCGGCCAGCTCGCCGCGACGGTCTTCGACCACTTCCCGCCGGCGTTCTACCTCGTGACCGCGGCCACCGGCGTGATCCTCGTCCTGGCGGCCAACACCGCCTTCAACGGCTTCCCCGTCCTGGCCTCGATCCTGGCCCGCGACGGCTTCCTGCCCAAGCAGCTGCACACGCGCGGGGACCGGCTGGCCTTCTCCAACGGCATCCTCGCCCTGGCCGGTGCCGCGATCGTGCTCGTCCTCGCCTTCGACGCCGAGGTGACGCGGCTGATCCAGCTGTACATCGTCGGGGTCTTCGTCTCCTTCACCGTCAGCCAGCTGGGCATGGTGCGGCACTGGACGCGGCACCTGCGCACCGAGACCGACGCGGCCGCGCGGGCGCGGATGACCCGCTCGCGGGTCGTGAACTCCGTCGGCTTCGCGCTGACCGGCCTGGTCCTGGTCATCGTGCTGCTGACGAAGTTCACGCAGGGCGCGTGGATCGCCGTCCTGGCGATGGCCGTGGTGTTCGTCAACATGCGGCTGATCCAGCGCCACTACAGCTCGGTGGCCCGGGAGCTGGCCGTGCCCGACGACCCGGCCGCCAAGGCGCTGCCGACGGGCGTGCGCGCGGTGGTGCTCGTGTCCAAGCTGCACAAGCCGACGCTGCGGGCCCTGGCCTACGCGCGGGCGGCGCGCAACACCGACCTGCAGGCCGTCACGGTGGCCGTGGACCCGCAGGAGACGCGCGCGCTGCAGGAGCGGTGGGAGCGCCTGGGCGTGCCGCTGCCGCTGACGGTGCTGGACTCCCCGTACCGGGAGGTCACGCGGCCGGTCGTGGACCACGTGCGGGCGCTGCGCGAGCGGCACCCGCGCGACCTGGTCGTCGTCTACGTGCCCGAGTACGTGGTGGGGCACTGGTGGGAGGCGCTGCTGCACAACCAGTCCGCGCTGCGGCTGCGCGCTCGCCTGCGCTACACGCCGGGTGTCATGGTGGCCAGCGTGCCGTGGCAGCTGTCCAGCTCGGCGGGCATGGAGGACCGCCACGAGCCGGCCGCGCCGGGCGTGGTGCGCCGCGGGACGTGGGGTCCGGCACCCGTCGAGCACGAGGACGCCGCCCGCCCGCCCGGGCGCGGCGGCCGCGAGCAGCACGAGCAGGACGAGCACCAGGAGCAGGGGAGGCGCGCGTGAGCCCGCAGGACGAGCAGGGACGGCTCGAGGGGCGGGAGCGGTCCGGGGGACGGCCGTCGCGGGGACGGCACGGGGGACGTGGCGGGCGGCCGGCGGCGCCCGCCGCGGCCGCGGCGCCCGGGGTGAGCGCCCGCCGGCCCTCGCGCCCGCGGGCGCGCGCCGGGCGCGACGTCACGGGCACCGAGCTGGAGCTGGAGGTGGGCCCCGTCGCCCACGGCGGGCACTGCGTGGCGCGCACGGAGGGCGAGGGGCGCGTGGTCTTCGTGCGCCACGCCCTGCCGGGGGAGCGGGTCCTGGCCCGCGTCACCGAGGGCACCGAGGAGTCCTCGTTCTGGCGGGCGGACGCCGTCCGGGTGCTGCGCGCCGACGCCGACCGCGTCGAGCCGGCCTGCCCGGTGGCCCGTCCCGGCCTGTGCGGCGGGTGCGACTTCCAGCACGTGGCCCTGCCGCGGCAGCGGGTCCTGAAGGCGGAGGTGGTCGCCGAGCAGCTGCGCCGCCTGGCCGGCCTGGACGTGACCGCGGGCACCGACGTGGTCGTCGAGCCCGTGCCGGGCGACACCGGGGACGGGACCGACACCGGCGACGCCGCCGGCGGGGGCGGCGCGGGACTGCGCTGGCGCACCCGCACGCGCTTCGCGGTGGACGCCGAGGGCCGTCCCGGCCTGCACGTGCACCGCTCGCACGCCGTCGTGCCCCTGGACGACTGCCCGATCAGCGCGCCGGGCGTCGTGGGCTCCGGCGTCCTGGGCGCCCGCTGGGGCAACGTGGAGGCGGTGGAGGTCGCGGCCGGCTCCGACGGCGGCCCGCCGCTGGCCGTGGCGCTGCCGTCCGCGGGCCGGCACGCGCACCTGCCCAAGCTGCCCGGCGCGTCGCTGGCCGTGCGCACCGCCGACGGCGTGCACCGCGTCAGCGGGCGCACGTGGGTCGGCGAGCGCGTGGCGGCCGGCGGGCGCGAGCACGCCTTCCGGGTCAGCGGCGCGGGCTTCTGGCAGGGGCACCGCGCCGCGCCGGGCGTGCTCGCGGAGGCGGTGCTGGAGGCCGCCGCCCCGCGGCCGGGGGAGTCCGCGCTGGACCTGTACGCGGGGGCGGGCCTGTTCACGGCGGTGCTGGCCGCCGCGGTCGGCGAGCAGGGGTCCGTGCTGGCCGTGGAGGGGGAGGAGCGCGCCGTGCGCGACGCCCGGCGCAGCCTGCACGGCGCGCCGCAGGTGGAGCTGTGGGCGGGCGCGGTGGAGGAGTCGCTGGCCGACGAGGAGCTGGCCGGGCGCTCCGTCGACGTCGTCGTCCTCGACCCCCCGCGCGCGGGGGCGGGCCGGGACGTCGTCACCGGGGTGGCCGGCCTGCGCCCGCGCGCGGTGGTCTACGTGGCCTGCGACCCGGCCGCCCTGGCCCGGGACGTGGCGACCTTCGCGCAGCACGGGTACCGGCTGGACGGCCTGCGCGCGTTCGACCTGTTCCCGCAGACCGCGCACGTGGAGTGCGTGGCGCGCCTGGTCCCGGCGTGAGCCGCCCGGCGCCGCGCGGCCGCTTCCCGCGCAGCGTCTACGGCACCGGTTCCGAGCCGGACCCGCGCTTCTCCCTGGCGAACGAGCGCACGTTCCTGGCGTGGCTGCGCACGGCGCTGGCGCTGCTGGCGGCCGGGGTGGCGCTGGAGGCGCTGGCGCTGCCGCTGCAGCCGGGGCTGCGGCTGGCGGCGTCGCTGCTGCTGGTCGTCCTGGGGCTGGCCACCCCGGTGCAGGCCTGGCGCGGCTGGGCCCGGGACGAGCGGGCGCTGCGGCGGGCCGAGCCGCTGGCCTCCCCGGTGCTGGCCGCGCCGCTGGCCGCCGGGGTGCTCCTGGCCGGGGTGCTCGTGCTGCTGGGCGTCCTGTGGCGGTGAGCGGGCGGTGAGCGGGCGGTGAGCGGGGACCCCCGCCCGCGGGTGTTCGACCCGGGGCTGCAGCCGGAGCGGACGGCGCTGGCGTGGCGGCGCACGGCGCTGGGGGTCCTCGTGGGCTCGCTGGTGCTGGCGCGGCTGCTCGCGCCGGTGCTGGGCGGCGCCGCGCTGGCCGTCGCCCTGACCGGGGCGGCCGCGGGCACGTGGCTGCTCGTGGCGTCCGGGCGCCGCTCTGCCCACCAGGTGCGGGTGCTGCTGCGCGACGGCGACCTGCGCGCCGGCCCGGGAGCGGGGGTGCCCGCCGTCGCGGCCGCGCTGACGGCGCTGGTGGGGGCGCTGGGCCTGGTGCTCCTGCTCGTCCGCGCCGCCACCGTGGTATCTTGACGTCGAGATAAACGGGCGGCGGGGTGGCTGGCCGGTCCACCGGAGCCGGTGGGACGATCGCCGGGACCGCATCCGGACGTCGCGGACGACGAGTGGAGGAGCTCACGGTGAGCAGCCAGAACAGCTTCCAAGCGAAGGCTACCCTAACAGTCGGGGGCAAGGACTACACGATCTTCCGCCTGGGCGCGGTCGACGGGGCGGCGGAGCTGCCGTTCAGCCTCAAGGTCCTCCTCGAGAACCTGCTGCGCACCGAGGACGGCGCGAACATCACCGCCGACCACATCCGCGCCCTCGGCGGCTGGGACGCGGACGCGGAGCCGGACACCGAGATCCAGTTCACCCCCGCCCGCGTGATCATGCAGGACTTCACCGGCGTGCCCTGCATCGTCGACCTGGCCACCATGCGCGAGGCCGTCGCCGAGCTGGGCGGCGACCCCACCAGGGTCAACCCCCTCTCGCCGGCGGAGCTGGTCATCGACCACTCCGTCATCGCCGACGTCTTCGGCCGCCCCGACGCCTTCGAGCAGAACGTCGAGATCGAGTACGGGCGCAACCGCGAGCGCTACCAGTTCCTGCGCTGGGGCCAGACCGCCTTCGACGACTTCAAGGTCGTGCCCCCGGGCACCGGCATCGTCCACCAGGTCAACATCGAGCACCTGGCGCGCGTCGTGTTCGAGCGCGAGGTCGACGGCGAGCTGCAGGCCTACCCCGACACCCTGGTGGGCACCGACTCGCACACCACGATGGTCAACGGCCTGGGCGTGCTGGGCTGGGGCGTGGGCGGCATCGAGGCCGAGGCCGCGATGCTCGGCCAGCCGGTCTCGATGCTCATCCCGCGCGTGGTCGGCTTCAAGCTCTCCGGCTCCATCCCCGCCGGCGCCACCGCCACCGACGTCGTCCTGACGATCACCGAGGTGCTGCGCAAGCACGGCGTCGTGGGCAAGTTCGTCGAGTTCTACGGCGACGGCGTCGGCGCCGTGCCGCTGGCCAACCGCGCCACCATCGGCAACATGAGCCCGGAGTTCGGCTCCACCGCGGCGATCTTCCCGATCGACGACGTCACCCTGGACTACCTGCGCCTGACCGGCCGCAGCGAGGAGCAGGTCGCCCTCGTGGAGGCCTACACCAAGGAGCAGGGCCTCTGGCACGACCCCTCGCGCGAGGCGCGCTACTCCGAGTACCTCGAGCTGGACCTGTCCACGGTCGTGCCCAGCATCGCCGGCCCCAAGCGCCCGCAGGACCGCATCGTCCTGACGGAGGCCAAGGAGGCGTTCCGCGCCGCCCTCGGCGACTACGTCACCGACGTCGCGCCCGCGCCGAACGTCGCCTCCAGCGCGCACAGCGACGCGATCGACGCCGTGCACGGCTCCACCCAGGACGAGGCCAGCGCCGAGAGCTTCCCGGCCTCCGACCCGCCGACCGCCTCCGGCAGCGGCGAGGCCGACGAGCCCGCCGCCCCCGGCCACGCCGAGGGCCGCCCCTCCCAGCGCGTGCCCGTGACGCTGGCCGACGGCACCCGCACCGAGATCGACCACGGCGCCGTCGCGATCGCCTCGATCACCAGCTGCACCAACACCTCCAACCCCTCGGTGATGGTGGCCGCCGCGCTGCTGGCCAAGAACGCGGTGGAGAAGGGCCTGACCCGCAAGCCGTGGGTGAAGACCTCCCTGGCCCCCGGCTCGAAGGTCGTCACCGACTACTACGACAAGGCCGGGCTGACCCCGTACCTGGAGAAGCTGGGCTTCCACCTCGTCGGGTACGGCTGCGTCACCTGCATCGGCAACTCCGGCCCGCTGCCGGAGGAGATCTCGGCCGCGGTGCAGGAGAACGACCTCGCGGTGACCGCGGTCCTGTCGGGCAACCGGAACTTCGAGGGCCGCATCAACCCCGACGTCAAGATGAACTACCTGGCCTCCCCGCCGCTGGTCATCGCCTACGCCCTCGCCGGGACGATGGACTGGGACGTCGAGGACGACCCGATCGGCCAGGACGAGTCCGGCGCCGACGTGTTCCTGCGCGACATCTGGCCCGACGCGGCCGAGGTCGAGCGGGTCATCGGCGACGCCATCAGCAAGGACATGTTCGTCTCCGGCTACTCCGACGTGTTCGCCGGCGACGAGCGCTGGCGGAACCTGCCCACGCCCGAGGGCGACACCTTCGCGTGGGACCAGGACTCGACCTACGTGCGCAAGCCCCCGTACTTCGAGGGCATGCGGGCCGAGCCGGCGCCCGTCCAGGACATCACCGGCGCCCGCGTGCTCGCCCTGCTGGGCGACTCGGTCACCACCGACCACATCTCGCCCGCCGGGTCCATCAAGCCCGACAGCCCCGCCGGGACGTACCTGTCCGAGCACGGGGTGGAGCGCAAGGACTTCAACTCCTACGGCTCCCGGCGCGGCAACCACGAGGTGATGATCCGCGGCACGTTCGCGAACATCCGCCTGCGCAACCTCCTGCTGGACGGCGTCTCGGGCGGCTTCACCCGCGACTTCACCCGCGACGGCGAGCAGACGACCATCTACGAGGCCGCGCAGCACTACGCCGAGCAGGGCACGCCGCTGGTCGTCCTGGGCGGCAAGGAGTACGGCTCCGGCTCCTCGCGCGACTGGGCCGCGAAGGGCACCGCGCTGCTGGGCGTCAAGGCCGTCATCACCGAGAGCTTCGAGCGCATCCACCGCTCCAACCTCATCGGCATGGGCGTCGTCCCGCTGCAGTTCCCCGCCGGCGAGAGCGCCGCCTCCCTCGGCCTGGACGGCACCGAGACGTTCGACGTCGCGGGGATCGCGGAGCTCAACGAGGGCCGCACCCCGCGCACCGTGCGCGTCACCGCCACGAAGGGGTCCGGCGAGACGGTGGAGTTCGACGCCGTCGTGCGCATCGACACCCCCGGCGAGGCGGACTACTACCGCAACGGCGGGATCCTGCAGTACGTCCTGCGGTCCCTGACCCGGGCGTGAGCCGGGTCCGGGGCTGACCCGGACCAGGGACGACGGGGCGGTCACCCGAACCGGGTGGCCGCCCCCTCGCCGTGCCCGGGCCGCGCCCCGCGCCCGCCGCCCCCGTCACCCTCGGTCACCGGAGGCGGGGTGCCGCCGCCGACCGGGTGGGCCCGGACGCTTCACCTCGCGCCACCGCGTGCCGATGGACCCCGTGACGCGGCACCACGGACGGGGCCGCACCGCACGAGGGACGGACGGAACCGTGGACCCCGAGGACCTGTGGCGCCCGGCGGGCGCAGCGACCCCGCCAGAGGTCGCGACCGCCCTGCTGCACCTCGCCAGCGCCCAGCCGCACCCCGTCCTCGTCGTCTCCCGCCCCGCCGAGCCCGCGCCGCGCGAGGCGCCCCGCGTGCGCTGGGCCAACGCCGCCGCCGCCGAGCTGCTCGCCGTGGCCGCCGACGCCCTGCCCGAGCTGGCCCTGACCCGCGTGCTGCGCCCCGCCGCGCCCGGGGCCGCGCTCACCGAGCACCTGCTGCGCGAGCGGCACACCCGCTTCGCCGCCACCGCGATCACCAGCTCCGGCGAGGCCCGCGCGTGCGAGCTCGTCGCCTGGCCCGTGCCCGCCGCGCCCGCCCCGCCCGGAGCCCCCGGCACCGGCGCGGAGGAGTGCTGGGTCCTGCAGGGCGCCCTGCCCGGCGACGCCCGCGCCGACGCGGCCCTGCGCGCCGCCGAGGAGCGCTTCGCCACCCTCGCCCGCAGCTCGCCCGTGGCCACGATCGTCTCCGACGTCGGCGCCCGCCTGTCTCACGTCAACGACGCCTTCGCCGCCCTCACCGGCCGCTCGGCCGCCGAGCTGCACGGCACCGGCTGGCTGGCCTGCGTCGTGGAGGAGGAGCGCGCCGCCGTCGTCGAGGCCGTCACGCGCGTCCTCGCCGGGCGCCCCGTCACCCTCGACACGCGGCTGCGCACCGCCACTGGGCAGGTCCGCTGGGTCCACGTGCGCTTCGCCCCCTCCCGCACCCCCGGGTACGGCGCCGGCTTCATCGCCACCGTCGAGGACGTCACCGACCGCCTCGCCCGCGAGCACCGGCTCGCCTACCAGGCCCAGCACGACCTGCTGACCGGCCTGCCGAACCGGCTCGCGCTGCTGGAGCACCTCGCCGGGCTCCTGCCCGCCGCGGGGGAGGGGCGCGGGGGAGGGGCCCGCGCCGGGGTCCTCATGGTCGACCTGGACGACTTCAAGACCGTCAACGACGGCCTGGGCCCCGAGGCCGGCGACGCCGTCCTCGTCGAGGTCGCGCGCCGCCTGGCCGGCACCGTGCGCGCCGGCGACCTCGTCACCCGCCCCGGCGGCGACGAGTTCGTCGTCGTCTGCCACGACCTGCCCGACGCCGACGCCGTCGCGGCCGCCGCCCGGCGGGTCCTGGACACCGTCTCGGCGCCCGTCGAGGTCAACGGCCTGCGCCTGGACGTCGTCGCCAGCGTCGGCGTCGTCCTCCTCGGCGGGCCCTCCGGCACGCCCGACGAGCTGCTGCGCGACGCCGGCATCGCCACCCACGAGGCCAAGGCCGCCGGCGGCGGGCGCTGGGCCCTGCTCGACGACGAGGTCCGCCGGCGCGCCCGCCGGGCCCTGCGCCTGGTCGCCGACCTGCGCGAGGCCCTGGCCCGCGGCACCGTCGACGTGCACTACCAGCCCATCGTGCGCCCCGGCCCGGTCGCCGAGGTGCTGTCGGTGGAGGCCCTGTGCCGCTGGCGCCACCCCGAGCTCGGGCCCGTGGACCCCGGCACCTTCGTGCCGCTGGCCGAGCGCGCCGGGCTGGTGCCCGCCCTGGACGCCCACGTCCTGGCCGTCGCCTGCCGCGACCTGGCCGGCTGGCGCGCCGCCGAGCGCTCCGGCGAGCTGCCCCGGGCACCGCGCTGGGTCGCCGTCAACGTCTCCGCGGTCACCCTGTCCGCCGAGGGGTTCGCCGACAGCGTGCGGCGCACCGCCGCCGCGGCCGGCGTGCAGCTGTCCGACCTGTGCCTGGAGGTCACCGAGACCGCGCTGGCGAGCGACCTGCGCGCCTGCCGGGAGGTCCTGGAGGAGCTGCGCCGCGACGGGGCCCGCGTCGCCGTCGACGACTTCGGCACCGGCTACTCCTCGCTGGCCTACCTGAAGGACCTGCCCGTCGACCACCTCAAGGTCGACCGCTCCTTCGTGCGCGACCTCGACGCCCGTCCGCGCCCGCGCCCCGGGGCCGTGCCCGGCGCGCGCCCCGGCGACCAGCGCGGCGGCCCGGCGCGCGCCGTGGCCGCGGCCGTCGTCTCCCTGGCCCGCACCCTGGGCCTGGGGGTCGTCGCGGAGGGCGTCGAGACGCCCGAGCAGGACGCCGTGCTCGCCGAGCTGGGCTGCGAGGCCGTCCAGGGGTACCTGTACTCCCGGCCGCTGGAGCCCGCCGCCCTGCTGGCCCTGCTGCGCTCCGGCGGCCGCGTCGAGCGCCCCGCCGCGGTGCCCGCGCCCCGGACGGTGACCGCGTGATCGGGCGGCGCCCCGCGGTGACCGGCACCGGCACCGTGGAGGACACCACCGCCGGCGCCGTCGAGGTCCTCGGGCGCATCTCCTCCGCCCTGGACGACCTGCCCGCCCACCGGCCCGTCGCCGCGCGCGTCATCGCCGAGGCCGACGACGCCCGCTCGGACGCCACCTCCCTCGGGCGCACCCTCAGCTACGACCCCGCGCTGACCGCCAAGGTGCTGCGGCTGGCCAACTCCGCCTACTTCGGGCTGTCCGGGCGCGTGTCGGCCCCCTCCTTCGCCGTCACCGTCGTCGGCTTCTCCACCGTGCGCAGCCTGGCCGTGACGGCCATGGCCGGCCTCGACGACGTCCCGCCGGAGCTGGACGGCTTCTGGGACCGCAGCCTGCTGACCGCCGTCGCCGCCGGGGAGGTCGCCGCGCGGCTGGGCGCCCAGCAGCCGGAGGCCTTCAGCCTGGGGCTGCTGGCGCGCCTGGGGCAGGCCCTGCTGGTGCGCTGCGACCCCGTGCGCTACCCGCAGCTGCTGGCGGCGGCCGCCGACCGCGAGGAGCTGCTGACCGCCGAGGCGCGCCGCTACGGGGCCGTGCACACCCGCGTGTCCGCCGAGGCGCTGGCCGCGTGGGCGTTCCCCGACGACCTGGCCCTGGCGCTCGCCCAGGTCGACCAGCCCGGGCCCGCCCGCCCGCTGGCCGTGGCCGTGCGGCTGGGCCTGGAGCTGTCCGAGCGCGTCCTGGACCCCGCCCGCGCCCCGCGCCCGGCCGGGCACCTGTCCGCCGGGCACGTGCGCGACGCGGAGCTGGACGCCCTGCGCGCCCCCGTGGAGCGCACCGCCGCCGACATGGTCCGCCTGCTGACGTCCTGAGCCCCGCGCCCCGCCCGACGCGCCGCACCACGACCCCGCCGCGCGGCCCGCGCGGTGCGGCGGCAGGATGGGCCGGGTGTGCGAGGCGACCCCCGCGGCGGAGCTGGTCCTCCCCGACCACGAGGGCTCGGCCCGCGAGGCCCGGGACTTCCTGACGCGGGCCTACTGCAGGGTCCACCACGCCCGCGTCCTCGACGAGGCGCAGCTGCTCGTCTCCGAGCTGGTGACCAACGCCGTGCGGCACGGCGGGCCGCCCGTGCGGGTGCGCGTGGAGTGCGACGGCACCGCCGGCCTGCAGGTGTCCGTCAGCGACGGCCACCCGGCCCGCCCGGTGCGCCGCGACGTCCCGCCCGACGCCGAGGGCGGCCGCGGCGTCGCCCTGGTCGACATCATCAGCGACCGCTGGGGCGTCTCCAGCGCGGGCCGCGGCAAGACCGTCTGGTTCGTCCTGTCCTGACGCCCGCGGGGCGGGGTCAGCGGTCGGCGCCCTCGCCGGCCGGCACGACCAGCACCGGGCACAGCGCGCGGCCCAGGACCTGCCGGCCGGGACCGCGCCCGCCGAGGCCGTCGGCGTCGTCGTCCGGGGCGGCCACCACGAGCACGCCCGCCCCGGCCCCCGCGGACAGCAGCGCGTCGTCCCGGGAGGACCAGCGCTCGTCGGGGCGGGAGGTGCGCACCACGTGCACCGCCCCGCCGTGACGGCCCGCCCAGTCCTGCGCCCGGCGCACGACCGCGTCGTCGTCGCCGCCGTGGCGGCCGTCCCCGTGGACGGCGGCGACCGTCGCGCCGGCGCCCACCGCGCCCGGTGCGGCCGCCGGCTCGGGGGAGACCGCGGTGACGACGAGCACCGGCACGGGGGAGCCGGCCACCAGCTCGGCGGCCACGTCGCCCAGGCCGGGCAGGAACTCCCCGCCGGTGCCGCGGGCGCCCACCACGAGCAGCCGCGCGTCGCGGGCCGCGGAGCGCAGCGCCGTGGCCACCGGCCCCAGGTGCAGGTGCCGGACCACCGGCAGCTCCGGGTGCAGCCGCTCCACCAGCGCGCCGGCGTGGCGCAGCACCTCCTCGGCGCGCGCCACCGGTGCCACCGCGTGGTCCCCGGCGCCCGGGCACTCGCCGGCCGTCGGGGTGGCGGGCGTGCCGGCTGTCGTGGCGGTGTCCTCGCCCAGCCGCGCCACCGTCAGCACGTGCAGCGGCGAGCCGGTCCCGGCCGCGTCGTCGGCGGCCACCACCAGGGCGCGCACGGCGTCCGGGGAACCGTCGTAGCCCACGACGACGGGCGCGCCCGCGCCCCGGGCCCCGGCCGCGCGCACGGTCCTGGTGCTGCTCCGGCCGGTCGGCGCGCCGGCGGGGCGCGCGGGCGGGGCGGTGACGGCGGCGAGCGTGTCCACGGCGGACCTCCGGGAGGGGTGGGCGGGTGCCGCGGCCAGCGTCCCCCGTGCGGGCGCCGACCCACCAGGGACGGAGGTCCCGGGTGCCCGCCGGGCCGCCGCGCGGCGCGGCGCGGCAGGATCGCCCCGTGACGCCGCACGAGCGCGAGCAGGGGACCCGCACCCGCCCGGACCCGCTCGGGGACGTGCGGATCGGCCAGGTGCGCAGCCGCACGAGCCTGAAGTGGCGCTTCCACCCGCCGGACGTGCTGCCGCTGTGGGTGGCCGAGATGGACGTCCTGCTCGCCGCGCCCGTCGCCACCGCCCTGCACGACGCCGTCGCCCGCGGCGACACCGGCTACGCCCACGGCGACGACCTCGCCCGCGCCTTCGCCGCCTTCGCCCGGCGCCGCTGGGGCTGGGAGGTCGACGTCGCGCGCACGGCCCTGGTGCCCGACGTGATGACCGGCGTCGTGGAGGCGCTGCGGCTGGTGTCCGGGCCCGGTGCCGCGGTGGTCGTGGACACCCCCGTCTACCCGCCGTTCCGCGCCTTCGCCGAGCGCTCCGGCCGCCGCGTCGTCGACGTGCCGCTGACCGCCGCCGGGCGCCTGGACCTGCCGGCCCTGGAGGCGGCGTACGCGCGCGAGCGCGCCCGCGGCGAGGTCGTCCACCTGCTGTGCAGCCCGCAGAACCCCACCGGCACCGTGCACACCGCCGCCGAGCTGACCGCGCTGGCCGCTCTGGCGGCCGGCCACGGCGTGCGCGTGGTCGCCGACGAGGTGCACGCCCCGCTGGCCGACCCCGGCGCCGGGTTCGCGCCGTACCTGGCGCACGACGCGAGCGGGCTCGGGATGGCGCTGACGTCGGCCAGCAAGGGGTGGAACCTGGCGGGCGTCCCGGCCGCCCTGCTGCTGGCCGGGCCGGCCGCGGCCGGTGACCTGGCCCGACTGCCGGAGGAGGCCGGGCACGGCGTCGCCCACCTGGGCGTCCTCGCCCACGCGGCGGCGTTCCGGTCCGGCGGGGAGTGGCTGGACGGTCTCCTCGACGGCCTGGCCCGCCGGCGGGCGCTGCTGGACGCCCTGCTCGCCGAGCACCTGCCGGCGGTGCGGCGGGTGCCGTCCCGCGCCACCTACCTGGCCTGGCTGGACTGCCGCGACCTCGGCCTGGGCGACGACCCGGCGCGCGTGCTGCTGGAGCGGGGCCGGGTCGCGCTCAGCGCCGGGCACGAGTTCGGGCCCGCCGGCCGCGGTTTCGCGCGCCTGAACCTCGCGACCGGCGAGGACGTGCTCACCGAGGCGGTGCGGCGGATGGCGGCCGCCGTCGACGGCTGACCGGACGGCTGAGCCGCTCCGCGCGCGGCGCGGTAGCGTCGAACACGTGTTCGAGGAGCCGTCCGCCGCGCCCGCGCGGCGGCGTCCCCGGCACGGCCCGCCGGGCTGGCCGCAGGAGGTCCCCCCGGCCGGGGCGGAGGGCTGGGAGGCGGCCGCCACGGACTGGCTGCTGGACCAGGCGCCGCCGGAGTACCGCGGCTACCCGCCGGTGCGCCGCCACCCGGTGCTGCTGGCCTGGCTCGTCGCCCACCACGCCGCCGCCGGCCAGGAGCAGGTGCGCCGCGCCCTGGGCACCGCGCGCCGCGACCTGTCCGGGCACCTGCCCCCCGAGACCGCCCCGGCGGTCTTCGACGTCCTCGAGCGCGAGCAGCTGCGGCTGCGGCGCCTGGCCCGGGCCGTCGGCCTCGTCCACGACGCCCTGCTGCGCGCCGCGCCGCCGCCCTGGTGAGCGGCCCCGGTGAGCGGGCCTCGCTGAGCGGGCCGCGCGCGGGCCGTCCGTGTGCAGATCCGGTGCGGGCCCGCCCGCCGGGGTGCTCTTCCCGCGCCGCGACGCCCCGGCGCTCCTACACTCGACCCGCGACGCGCCCGGGCACCCCGCCGCGCCGCGACCGCAGGACGACGCCGCACGCCAGGAGGCCACCGGAGCATGGGGCTGCTCGCATCGATCACGGGTCCCGAGGACCTCAGGGCCCTGACCCCGGAGCAGCTGCCGGTGCTGGCCGCTGAGGTCCGGGACTTCCTCGTCAGCGCCGTCAGCCGCACCGGCGGGCACCTGGGCCCCAACCTCGGGGTCGTCGAGCTGACCATCGCGCTGCACCGGGTGTTCGACTCCCCGCGCGACCGCCTGGTCTTCGACACCGGCCACCAGAGCTACGTGCACAAGCTGCTGACCGGCCGGCAGGACTTCTCCCGCCTGCGCGAGGCCGGCGGCCTGTCCGGCTACCCCTCGCGCGCCGAGAGCGAGCACGACGTCGTGGAGAACTCGCACGCCTCCACGTCCCTGTCGTGGGCCGACGGGCTGGCCAAGGCGTTCGAGCTGCGCGGCGAGACCGACCGGCGGGTGGCCGCCGTCATCGGCGACGGCGCCCTGACCGGCGGGATGGCCTGGGAGGCGCTGAACAACATCGCCGCCGCCCAGCGGCCCGTCATCGTCGTCGTCAACGACAACGAGCGCTCCTACGCGCCCACCATCGGCGGGATGGCCACCCACCTGGCGACCCTGCGCACCACCCGCGAGTACGAGAAGCTGCTCGACTGGGGCAAGCAGTCGCTGCGCCGCGGCGGGGCCCCCGGCCGCTTCGCCTACGACACGCTGCACGGGATGAAGAAGGGCATCAAGGACATCGTCGCCCCGCAGGGGCTGTTCGAGGACCTGGGCCTGAAGTACGTCGGTCCCGTCGACGGCCACGACGCCGTCGCCGTCGAGCACGCCCTGCGCCGCGCCCGCTCCTACGGCGGCCCCGTCATCGTGCACGTCATCACCCAGAAGGGCCGCGGCTACCGGCCCGCCCTGGAGCACGACGCCGACCACTTCCACGCCGTCGGGGTCATCGACCCGGAGACGGGGGAGGCGCAGGCCTCCAGCGGCTCCTCGTGGACGAGCGTGTTCGCCGAGGAGATGGTCGCGATCGGCGAGGTGCGCCGCGACGTCGTCGGCATCACCGCTGCCATGCAGATCCCCGTCGGGCTCGGGCCCTTCGCCCGCGCCCACCCCGAGCGGGTCTTCGACGTCGGCATCGCCGAGCAGCACGCCGCCACGTCCGCGGCCGGGATGGCCGCCGGCGGCCTGCACCCCGTCGTCGCCGTCTACGCCACGTTCCTCAACCGGGCGTTCGACCAGCTGCTCATGGACGTCGCGCTGCACCGCGCCGGCGTCACGTTCGTCCTGGACCGCGCCGGGGTCACCGGCCCGGACGGCGCCAGCCACCACGGCGTGTGGGACATGGCCCTGACCCGCCTCGTGCCGGGGCTGCGGCTGGCCGCCCCCCGAGACGCCACGACGCTGCGCGAGGAGCTGCGCGAGGCCGTCGCCGTCGAGGACGCGCCCACCGTCCTGCGCTTCAGCAAGGGCAAGGTGCCGGCCGACCTGCCGGCGATCGCCCGCACCGGGCACGCCGACGTCCTGGAGGGCGAGCGCTGGCGCGACGGCGACGACGTGCTGCTCGTGGCCGTCGGCGCGATGGTCCCGCGGTGCCTGGACGTGGCCGCCCGGCTGCGGGCCCACGGGGTCGGCGTCACCGTCGTCGACCCGCGGTGGGTGACGCCCGTGGACCCGGCCCTCGTGGAGCTGGCCGCCGCGCACCGGCACGTCGCCGTCGTCGAGGACGGTTGCGGGGCCGGGGGTGTGGGCAGCGCGCTGGCCGACGCGCTGCGCGCCGCCGACGTGCCCGTCCCGCTGCAGACGTTCGCGCTGCCGCAGCGCTTCTACGACCACGGCGGCCGCGACGCGATCCTCGACGAGGCGGGGCTGTCGCCGCAGCACGTGGCCCGGCGCGTGGTGGAGGCCGTGGCCCAGCACGCCCAGGGGTCGCAGGACGCCGACGCCCCCGGCGACCCGGCGGTGCGCCCCGGCGGCTGACCCGCGGCCGGGGCGCCGGCCACCGCGGCCACCGCCCGGTCACTGCTGGAGGACGACCTCCGCCAGCCGCACCGTCCGCGGCGCGTGCGCCACCTCGTGGCGCGAGACCAGCAGCGGGCGCGCCGCGCCCCGCTCCACCGGGTCCGTCGCGCTCCAGGCCGCGGCCACGAAGGCCGGGTCGACGCGGGCCAGGTCGAACCAGCCGCGCGAGCGCGCGGGCACCGCCACGGCCCGCAGCAGGCCCACGCCCCCGTGGGCGGCCGCGCGACCCGGCCCGTCGTCGGGGGCGGTCAGGTGCGCGCGCAGCGCGGGGGACGTGAGCAGGGTCGGCACGTCGCAGCCGCCCACGGGGCGCAGCACCCCGCCCCCGCGGGCGCCCGCGTCGCGGGCCAGCCGCCGCGCCGCCAGCTCGCCCATGGCGTCGACGTGGGCCAGGTCGGCGTCGGTCAGCGCGGGGGAGGAGCCCGTGGCCACGGCGGTCGCGGCCACCAGCGGCAGCGCCCGCTCGCGGCCGTCGGACCCGGTGAGCACCACGGCCGGGCCCACGTCCAGCGCGCCGCCGGTGAACCGGTGGGCCGCCCACGCCCGCCCGGGGTGCACGTCGGCGTCGACCGCCACCGCGAGCGCGACGCGGCGCGCGCCGCGCCGGTGCGCGGCGCGGTGGGCCAGCAGCAGGTCGTGCACGCGCCGGCGCCGGGGCTCCTCGCCCGGCAGCGCGCCCGGGGCGCCCGCGGCCGCGGCCTCGAGCACGGCCCAGTCCAGCCACGCGCAGCCGGGCAGGTGGACGCCCGCGTCGTCCAGGTCGACGTCCACGTCGTCCAGGACGCTCGCGGCCAGCACCGCGCGGCGCAGGGCCGCGCGGGCGGCGCGCGGGGCGGGCGGCGGCGAGGTCACGGGCCGACCGTAGGTGAGCGCGCGCCCCGCGCCTCGCGCAGCGCGACCGGCGCTGCGCCGCACGGGTGAGGCGCCGGCCCCCGGACGGCGCCGGCCACCACGGGCGGTGACGACACGACCACCCGCCCCTCGTCCGCGGCCGTCCGGCCCCCGTCCGGGGGCGGGGACCCGTCGCCCGCGACCCTCCCGCCTTGCCCGGGCGCGCGGCCTGCGCCATCGTCTGGCGTGGCGGTGTCGAGGGCGCACCGCCGGGTCGAGGGCGACGGAGGACGACGTGGAACGCCTCTCACTGGACGCGCACCTGTCCTCACCGGCGCTGGCGCGGCACTGGGTGTGCGAGCACTGCCCCGCCGAGCACCTGCCGGAGGCGCGCCGCTGGATCGCCGAGCTGCTCACCAGCGAGCTCGTCTCCAACGCGCTGGAGCACGGCCAGGGGCCGGTCACGCTGACGATGACCCACGACGCCGAGGGCATCGTCGTGGGCATCTCCGACGGCACGACCACCATCCCGGCGCTGCGGCCGCAGAGCCCGACGGCCACCTCCGGGCGCGGCATCGCCCTCGTCGACGCGCTGGCGACGGCCTGGGGGTACTACCCGAGCGCCGAGCGGCCCGGTGCGGACGGCGACCGGGACCCCGGCGGGGCCGGTGACGCCCCCGCCGGCCGCGACGGGGCCGCCGGCGCCGTCGAGGACGTCGGCGACCCCGCCCGTGAGGTGCTGCGGTGGCCGCTGCCGCGCGAGGAGGAGAGCGCCGCGCCGGCCGCGGGCGACACCCCCGGGGGCCGCTCCGACGGTGGCGGCAAGACCGTCTGGTTCCACCTCGCCCGCGACTGAGGGACCGGCGGGACCGGGCGCCGCGCCGCGGCCGGACCCGCCGCGCGGCGCCTCAGCCGGCGGACCGCCCGCCCTCCGCGGGGGCGTCCACCGGCTGCTCGCCGCGGGCGGCGGCGGCGAACGCCTCGGCCAGCGGCTGCGCCACGAGGCCGACCTGCCAGTCGCGGGCCCGCGAGGCCCGCAGGGCCGCCGCCAGCGCGGCCGCGTCGGCCGGCTGCGGCGGGGCCCAGGCCAGCCGGCGCAGGGCGTCCGGCTGCAGGAGGTTCTCCACCGGCAGGCCGTGCTGCTCGGCCAGGGCGGTGACGGCGGCCCGCCCCGCGGCCAGGCGGGCGGCGGCCTCCGGGTCGCGCTGGGCCCACGTGCGCGGCGGCGGGGGGCCGTCCCCGCGCGCGGCGTGCTGCGGCAGCTCGGCCTCGGGCACCGCCCGCCCGGCCTCGACGGCCGCGAACCAGGCGGTCAGCCGGGTGCGGGCGGCCCGGCCGGTGAACCCGGGTGTGCCCAGCAGGGCCTGCGGCGTGCGGGGCACCGCCCGCGCGGCGGCCACCAGGGCGGCGTCGGGCAGGAGCCGGCCGGGGGAGGTGTCGCGGCGGCGGGCCTCCTCGTCGCGGGCCTGCCACAGCGCGCGCACGACGGCCAGCTGGCGGCGCGAGCGCACGGCGTGCAGGCCGGAGACCCGGCGCCACGGCTCGGCGGGCGGGGCGGGGGCCGAGGCGGCCGCGACGGCGGCGAACTCCTCGCGGGCCCAGCCGAGCTTGCCCTGCGACTCCAGCCGCGCCGCCACGGCGTCGCGCAGCTCCAGCAGCACCTCCACGTCGAGGGCGGCGTAGTTCAGCCACGGCTGCGGCAGCGGGCGGGTGGACCAGTCCACCGCGGAGTGCTCCTTGGCCAGCCGCAGCCCCAGGAACTCCTCGACGACGGCGCCCAGGCCCACGCGGGGCAGCCCGGCCAGCCGCGAGCCCAGCTCGGTGTCGAACAGCGTCACCGGGCGCATGCCCACCTCGGCCAGGCACGGCAGGTCCTGGCTGGCGGCGTGCAGGACCCACTCGGCGTCGCCCAGGGCCTCGCCCAGCGCCGACAGGTCGCCCAGCGCCTCCGGGTCGACGAGGGCGGTGCCGGCGCCGGCGCGCCGCAGCTGCACGAGGAAGGCGCGCTGGCCGTAGCGGTACCCGGAGGCGCGCTCGGCGTCCACCGCCACGGGGCCGGTGCCGGCGGCCATCGCGGCCACGACCTCCGCCAGCGCCGCGGGCGTGTCGGCGACCGGCGGCACTCCGCCGGTGGGCGCGTCGAGCAGGGGCAGCGGCGGGACCTCCGGCTGCTGCGGCGGCCCGGCGTCACCACCGGCCACGTCCTGACCGGCCACGTGCTGACCGCTCTCGCCCTGGCTCACGCGCCCACCGTACGGGGCGCTCGCGGCCGGTCCGGGGCGGGTGCGGCCGGTCGTTACTGGATGACGCCGGCGCGCAGGGTGATGGCGACCATCTCGGCGCGGTCACCGGTGCCCAGCTTGCGGGCGATGCGCGCCAGGTGGCTCTTGACGGTCAGCGCGGACAGGCCCAGCAGCGCCCCGGTGTCCTTGTTGGAGCGGCCGTCGGCGACGTGCTGGAGCACCTCGACCTCGCGCTCGGACAGGCCGTCGACGCCCGCGCCGCCCGTGCGGGTCTCGAAGCCGGTGCCCTCGGGGCGGGTGGTGACCAGGTAGCAGCGCACCCCGGCGGCCACCGCGCCGCGCACCGCGAAGGGGTCGGCGTTGCTGGACAGCACGACGCAGCGGTTCCAGCCGGCCGCGCGCAGCTCGGAGACGAGCTGGGCGCCGGAGCCGTCGGGCAGGCCGGCGTCGGCGATGAACAGGGCGCGCGGGCCCGTGCGGGCCAGGGCGCGGGCCTGGGCGACGCTGGAGGCGTGCTCCACGTTGGCCGCGCCCAGCAGGCGCAGGGTGCGGGTCACCGACTCGCGGACCACCGGGTCGGCGACCGCGACCAGGGCGGCGAAGCGGCCGAGACGGGAGGGGACGGCCATCCCCGGGCGTTCGACGAGCGCAGTCACCGTCGTCCTCCTCAGTGCGCGGCGTCCGCCTCGTGCGGAGCCTCTGTCCCGAGGTGATCGGCCGGACGGGGGTCGGGCTTGACGTCCGGGGACGGACCGGACCGCGCCGGCACCCGTCACGACCTGCGACGACGTCACCGCCGGGTGCGTCCCGGCGGGTGGGCGCCCACCCGTCCGGGTGAGCGCGCACCGGCTCCGGGCCCGCCCGCGGCCGCAGCCGGTCACCGACCGTCAGGACGGGGTCAGCGGTACGGCCGTCCGAGGGAACTGACGCCCTCGGGCGCCGGCGGCAGCCCCGCCACCGCGCACAGGAGCACGCCCCACGCCTCCACGTGGGCGGCGACGTCACCGGGCGCGAGCACCGCCGGACCCACCGGACCCGTCGTCCCCGTCGCCGCCAGGGGCGTCCACGAGGCGCGCACCTCCACGTCCACGGACGCCTCGCGGTCGGCCAGGGCGCCGTAGCCCTCGCTGAGCACCCGCGTCACCGTGCCGCCCACCTCGGCGGCCCGGGCGCCCGCGCCGGCCAGGGCGTCCTCCAGCCACGACCAGCCGACCCGGCCCAGCAGCGGGTCGGCGCCCAGCTCGGCCTCCAGGCCCGCCCGCGCGTACGTGACGACCCGGAAGGTGCCGCCCCACTCCGGCGGGGCGGCGGGGTCGTGCAGGAGGATGAACCGGCCCGTCGCCAGCTCCTCCCCGTCGAGCAGGACGTCCCCGGACAGCGCCACGGCGTGCGGGGCGATCCGGGCCGGCGCGGGCACCTCGGTGACGACCACCTCCGGGCGCACGCGGCTCGCGCGCAGGGCCGCCACGGCGTCCGCGAACGCGGGCGGCGGAGCGGCCCCGTCACCGGGTCGCACGCGGGTCACGGTCACGTCCCGGAGACTAGGCACGAGGCCGCCGCGGACCGGGTGCGCCGCGCCGTGGGACCATCGGCGCGTGCCCGGCCCCACCCCCAGCCCAGCCCCCGCCAGCTCCGCCGGTCCCGCCGACCCGGGCTCGCAGCAGCCGTACCTCGTGGCCGCGCGCGGCGGCCGGCCCCTGGAGACCGGCGGGCGCACCCCCGTGTGGTTCATGCGGCAGGCCGGCCGCTCGCTGCCGGAGTACCGGCGGGTGCGCGAGGGCACGACGATGCTCGAGTCCTGCCGCCGCCCCGAGCTGGTCACCGAGATCACCCTGCAGCCCGTGCGCCGCTACGGCGTGGACGCGGCGATCTTCTACTCCGACATCGTCGTGCCGCTGGAGGCCGCCGGCGTCGGTGTGGAGATCGTCCCCGGCACCGGCCCGGTCATCGCCGAGCCGTTCCGCACCCGCGCCGACCTGGACCGGCTGCCGGAGCTGACCGGTGACGCCCTCGGGCACGTCACCGAGGCGGTGCGGCTGATCACCGCCGAGCTGGCCGCGAGCCACGGCGGCACGCCGCTCATCGGCTTCGCCGGCGCCCCCTTCACCCTGGCCAGCTACCTCGTGGAGGGCGGCCCCTCGCGCGACCTGCTGCGCACCAAGGCGCTCATGCACGCCGACCCGCAGCTGTGGCACGACCTCGCCGCCCGCCTGGCGCAGGTCACGGGCGCGTTCCTGCGCGCGCAGGTGCTCGCCGGCGCCTCCGCCGTGCAGCTGTTCGACTCCTGGGTCGGCTCGCTGTCCCTGGCCGACTACGAGCGCCACGTGGCCGGGCACTCCGCCGCCGCCCTGCGCGCCGTCGCCGACCTCGGCGTGCCGCGCACCCACTTCGGCACCGGGACCGGCGAGCTGCTGGGCGCGATGGCCGCCGTCGACGGAGGGGTCGACGTCCTGGGCGTGGACTTCCGCGTGCCGCTGGACGTCGGCGCCGCGCGCGGCCGCGCCGGTGCCGGGCGGCCCGTGGCCGTGCAGGGCAACCTCGACCCCGCCCTGCTCTCCGCCCCCTGGGAGGTGCTGCGCGAGGAGGTGCGCCGCGTCCTGGCCGCCGGCGAGCGCGCCGGCGCCGGGCACGTCTTCAACCTCGGCCACGGCGTGCCGCCCTCGGCCGACCCGGACGTGCTGCACCGCGTGGTGGACGAGGTGCACGCCTGGCGCGGCACCGCGTGAGCGCGCCCGCCCCCGACCCCGGTCCCGACCGTCCCGCCCGCGTCGTCGTCGTGGGCGGCGGGGTCAGCGGCCTGACCGCCGCCCACCACCTGCTCACCCGCGCCGGCCGGCCGCTGCAGGTCGTGGTGCACGAGGCCGCCGGGCGCGTGGGCGGCGTCCTGCAGCGCGCCGAGGTCGGCGGCGTCGTGCTCGACCTGGGCGCCGAGTCGCTGCTGGCGCGCCGGCCCGAGGCCGTCGACCTCGTGCGCGAGGCGGGCCTGGGCGACGACCTCGTCCACCCCGCCACGGCCTCGGCGGCGCTGCGCCTGGAGGACGGCCTGCACCCGCTGCCCGCGGGCACGGTCATGGGCGTGCCCGCGAGCCCGGAGCAGCTGCGCGCCCTGCTGCCCGCGGCGGACGTCGAGCGCGCCGCGCAGGACGAGGAGCGGCCCGCTGCCCCGCTGGAGCACGACGTCAGCGTCGGCGCCCACGTCGCCGACCGCGTCGGGCGGGCCGTCGTCGACCGGCTCGTCGAGCCCCTGCTGGGCGGTGTCTACGCCGGGCACGCCGACCGGCTGTCGCTGCGGGCCACCGTCCCGGCGCTGTGGCGGCGCGCCGCGGCGGGCGGGTCGCTGATGGCCGGGGTGCGCGAGGCCGCCGCCGCCCGCCCCGCCGGTGCCGGGCCCGTCTTCGCCGGTGTCGCCGGCGGCGTCGCCCGCCTGCCGGAGGCGCTCGCGGCCGCCGTGAGGGCCCGCGGCGGTGAGGTCCGCACCGGCACCCCCGTGACCGGCCTGGAGCGCGACGGCCGCGGGGCCGACGCCGGCTGGCGGGTGCGCACCGCGGCCGGGACGCTCGCCGCCGACGCCGTCGTGGTGGCGCTGCCGGCGCCCGCCGCGGCCCGGCTGCTGCGCGAGCCCGTGCCCGCGGCCGCCGCGGAGCTGGCCGCCGTCGAGACGGCGAGCGTGGTGATCGCGGCGCTGGCCGTGCCCGTGGACCAGCTGTCCGGCCTGACCGGCTCCGGGGTGCTCGTGCCGCCCGTGGTGGGCGCGGCCGCCGGGCTGCGGGTCAAGGCGCTGACCCTGTCGGCGTCCAAGTGGGCCTGGGTGGCCGCCCAGCGCGAGGACGTGGCCGTCCTGCGCGTCTCGCTGGGCCGCGCCGGTGAGGACGAGGTCCTCGGCTGGGACGACCAGCGGGTCCTGGCCACCGCGGTCGCCGACGCGGGCGCCCTGCTGGAGCGGGAGCTGCGGCCCGTGGACGCCGCCGTGGCGCGCTGGGTGGACGGGCTGCCGCAGTACGCCGTCGGGCACCTGGACCGGGTGGCCCGCCTGCGCGCGGCCGTCGCCGGGGCCGGGCGCCTCGCGCTGGCCGGGTCCGTCCTCGACGGCGTGGGCGTGCCGGCGTGCGCGGCCGCGGCCCGCGCGGCCGCCGACGCCGTGCTGACCGAGCTCAGCGAGCCGGCCGGGTGCACCGGGGGCGCGTGAGGCGTCTCACCCCCCGGCCGGCGGGAGCCGTCCGCCGAGCGCGGGGGAGAATGGCGCCATGACCGAGACCAGCCACGCCGCCCCCAGCGCCGAGGAGATCAACAACACCGTCCGCTACACCATGTGGTCGGTGTTCCGCGTGGAGCACGCCCTCGGCGACGCCGACCGGCGCGCCCTCGTGGGCGAGGTGCAGGCCCTCCTGGACGAGCTGACCGGCAAGGGCCTCGTCGTGCGCGGCCTGTACGACGTCGCGGGCCTGCGCGCCGACGCCGACGTCATGGTCTGGTGGCACGCCGAGACGGTCGAGCTGGTCCAGGAGGCCTACCGCCGCCTGCGCGCCACCCGCCTGGGCGCCCACCTGGCGCCCGTGTGGTCCGTCGTGGGCCTGCACCGGCCCGCGGAGTTCAACCGCGGGCACGTGCCCGCCTTCATGGCCGGCGAGCGCGCCCGCGACTACGTGTGCGTGTACCCGTTCGTGCGCTCCTACGAGTGGTACCTGCTCGAGGACGGCGAGCGCCGCAAGATGCTGCGCGACCACGGCCTGGCCGCCCGCCCCTACGAGGACGTGCGCGCCAACACCGTCTCCGCGTTCGCCCTGGGCGACTACGAGTGGGTCCTGGCCTTCGAGGCCGACGAGCTGCACCGCATCGTCGACCTCATGCGCGACCTGCGCGCCACCGAGGCGCGCCGGCACGTGCGCGAGGAGGTGCCCTTCTACACGGGCCCGAAGGTCGAGCTGGCCGACCTGGTCGCCTCCTTCCACTGACCCGCCGCACGCGCGAGGGGCCCCGCACCGGCCGGTGCGGGGCCCCTCGCGCGTCGGGTCCGGGAGTGCTGCTCAGATGCGCTCGGGGTCCGGGGTGTCGGCGCCCTCGAGCGGGTCGGTGGCCGGCAGGTGGCCGGAGCCACCCGCGTCGTCCGGGACCTCCTGCGTCAGGCGCTCGTCGAGCGTCTCGGCGTCCGGGTCGACGTCGTCGCGCATCAGCTCGCGCAGCGCGTGGCTGCTGGAGCGGTCGGTGTCGTACGTGTCGTCGTCGGAGTCGCCGATGAGGTCGTCGGTGCGCAGGGCACCCAGCTCGTCGCCGTCGTCGGGGCCCGCGTCGATCGAGGAGTCGCGGGCGCGCAGGTCCGGGTCGTCCAGGGGGTCGACGTCGGGCTCGGCGCTGTCGTGGGACTGCTCGCTCATGGCCCCCACCCTGCCGGGGGCGGCTCGCCCCCGCACGCCGGGACGGCGGAGGGGCCCGCTGGCTCTGCTCAGAACTCCTCGTGCAGCGCCGGGTCCTGCCCGCCCACCCGCTCGCCGCGCTCCAGCGCGTCGATCGCGGCGACCTCCGCGTCGTCCAGGGAGAACGAGAAGACGTCCAGGTTCTGCGCCAGCCGCTCGCGGCTGGAGGCCTTGGGGATGGTGACGACGCCGTGCTGGACGTCCCAGCGCAGCACCACCTGCGCCGGGCTGACGCCGTGCCGCTGCGCCGCGGCCCGCACGGGCTCCTCCTCCAGCAGCCCCTTGCCGGCGCCCAGCGGGGACCACGCCTGCGTGACGATCCCGCGCCGGGCGTTGTCGTCGAGCACGCCGCGCTGCTGCAGGCGGGGGTGGAACTCCACCTGGTTGACCGCCGGCACCGGCAGGCCCTCGGCGTGCAGGACGTCCAGGTGCTCGGGCAGGAAGTTCGAGACGCCGACGGCGCGGGTCAGCCCCTCCTCGCGCATCTCCACCATCGCCCGGTAGCTCTCGGCGAACAGGCCGAGGCGCGGCAGCGGCCAGTGCACGAGGTACAGGTCGACGTGGTCCAGCCCCAGGCGCTCCAGGCTGGCGCGCAGCGCGGTGCGGGTCGGGGCGTACCCCTGGTCCGCACCGCGCAGCTTGGTGGTGACGTACAGCTCCTCGCGGGGCAGGCCGGCGTCGGCGATGCCCTGTCCCACCCCGACCTCGTTCTCGTACCTGGCCGCCGTGTCGACGAGCCGGTAGCCCAGCTCGATCGCCTGCGCCACCACCCGCCGGGCGGTCGCGTCGTCGGTGCGGGCCGTGCCGAGCCCCAGCTGGGGGATCGGCCGGCCGGTGGGCAGGTCCAGGACGGGGACGCTCACGCGCTCTCCTCGGGTCGGTGCGCCCGCACCGGCCCGGGTCCCGGACCCGCCGGTGGGCGGGCGCTCAGGCCGTGGGGCGCAGCGTCAGGCTGATGGAGTTGATGCAGTACCGCTGGTCGGTCGGCGTCGGGTAGCCCTCGCCCTCGAAGACGTGGCCGAGGTGCGACCCGCAGTTCGCGCAGCGGACCTCCGTGCGGACCATGCCGAGGGAGCGGTCCTGCAGCAACTCGACGGCGTCGCTGTCCTTGGGGTCGAAGAAGGACGGCCACCCGCAGTGGGAGGCGAACTTCTCGGAGCTGGTGAACAGCTCCGCCCCGCAGGCGCGGCAGGCGTAGACGCCCTCGGTGGTGGTGTCCTCGTACTCGCCGGTGAAGGGGCGCTCGGTGCCGGCCTGGCGCAGGACCGCGTACTCCTGCGGGCTCAGCTGCTCGCGCCACTCCGCGTCGGTCTTGGTCACGGCGTAGCGGCCGGTGGTCTCGGAGCTCGTCATGACCGTTCCAACCGGCGCGCGGGGGGCGGTGTTCCGGGGCGGGCGGGAGCGTCCCGGGCGCTCAGCCGAGGCGGGTGGTGCCCGCGTACACGTGCAGGACGGGCACGCCCAGCTCGTCGCGGGCGCGGGAGGCCCAGTCGGTGTGGAAGGTGTCCTCCACGGCGTGCGGGCGGGTGACGACGACCAGCTCGCGGGCGTCGGGCTCGGAGCGCAGCGCCTCGCGCACCGCGGGCACCGGGTCGTCCCCGGTGGTGCGCCCGTCGGCGTCCAGGCCCTCCGCGCGCAGGGCCGCCAGGGTCGCCGCCAGGGCCGCCTCGGCCTCGGCGCGCGCCTGCTCGGGGTCGGTGCGGCCGCCCTCGCGCAGGGCGCCGAGGGCCTCGCGCAGCTCGCCCAGGCTCAGGTGGTCCAGCAGGCCGGCCAGGACGCTGCGGCGGGTGTCGGCCGGGACGAGCACGACGTGGCGCACCGCCTCCCCGGCGTGCAGCTGCGCGACGTTGCGGGCGTCGACGTCGCCGAACGCCTCCTCGGTGAGCACCACGAGGGTCCACGGCGAGGACTCCCCGGCGGCCGCGGCGGGCTCCGGGGCGGGCGCGGCGGGCGTGGCGGGCTGCTGGCCCGGTCCGCGGGCGGCGTCGGGGGAGGGGTTCTGGGCGGGCGTGGACGGCACCCCCGCGACGCTACCGGGGGCGCCGTCGCCGCGGCACGGGGACTGCGGCAGGATCACGGCGTGGACCGGGACGGCGCGCACGCCACCGGCGGCGCACCCGCCGCGGGCGCCCCGGCCCTGCCGCTGGCGGCGCTGCTGGCCGCGGCGGGCACCGCGCACCTGCTGCGGCCGGCCCCCTTCGACGCCGTCGTCCCCCGGTCGCTGCCCGGTGCCCCGCGCGCGTGGACGCTGGCCTCCGGCGTCGCGGAGCTGCTGCTGGCCGCCGGGCTGGCCCTGCCGCGCACGCGCCCGGCCGCCGCCCGCGCGAGCGCGGCGCTGCTGCTGGCCGTCTGGCCCGCCAACGGTCGGATGGCGCTGGACGCCTGGCGGGAGCGCGGGCGCGGTCGCGGCGCCCGGGTGCGCTGCGCGCTGACCCTGGCCCGGCTGCCGCTGCAGGTGCCGCTGGTGCGGGCGGCGTGGCGGGCGGGGGCCGCGTGAGGGCCACGCGCGGCGCGGTCGTCGGCGCGGTCTCCACCGCGGCGCTCGCGCTCGGCGCCGCGGCGGCCACGGGGGTGGCCGCCGCCTTCGCCCGGGCCGTGGTCACCCCGGCCCGCCACAAGCCCGACGACCTGGAGGTCCTGCAGGTCGGGCCGCGCCGCGTCGTGCTGACGGTCACCCCCGACACCGTGGTGCCGGGCCGCTACGGGGTGTGGACGGAGGCCGGGCGGGGGCACTTCCGCGTCGGCGACGTGCTGTCGGTGACCGCCGAGCGCGTCACCCGCGAACTGCTGGGCGTCGACGCCGGGCAGGTGCTGCCGGGCCCGGCCCGCTGGAACCAGTACTTCTTCGCCGGCGACCCGGCGAGCGCGCTGGGCCTGCCGCACGAGGACCTGCGCGTGCCCTCGGAGGTCGGCGACCTGCCGTGCTGGTTCGTCCCGGCGACCGGGGACGGCGGGGCAGACGGCGCGCTGCCGCCGGGCACGTGGGCGCTGCTCGTGCACGGGCGCGGCGCCACCCGCGAGGAGGCGCTGCGCGCGCTGCCCGTCCTGCACCGCCTGGGCCTGCCGTGCCTGGTGCCCGCCTACCGCAACGACGCCGACGGCCCCTCCTCCCCGGCCCGGCGCTACGGCCTGGGCGACACCGAGTGGCACGACGTGGAGGCCGTGGCCCGGTACGCGCTGGACGCCGGCGCGCGCCGCCTCGTCGTCGTCGGCTGGTCGATGGGCGGGGCGATCCTGCTGCAGTTCGTCGCGCGCTCGGAGCTGGCCGAGCGGGTGGCCGCCCTCGTCCTCGACGGCCCGGTCGTCGACTGGTACGACGTCCTGGACCACCAGGCCCGCCGCTACGGGGTGCCGGTGCGGCTGGGCCGGTACGGGCTGCGGCTGCTGGCGCACCCGCTGGGCCGGCGCCTGGTCGGCGTCGACGGGCCGGTGGACCTGCGCCGGATGGACTGGGTGCGCCGCGCCGAGGAGCTCGTCCTGCCCGTGCTGCTGCTGCACAGCGACGACGACGACTACGTGCCCTCCGGGCCCTCGCAGCGCCTGGCCGCGGCCCGGCCGGACCTAGTGACGTACGTGCCGAGCGAGCGGGCCCGCCACACCAAGGAGTGGAACGTGGACCCCGCGCGCTGGGAGGCCGCCGTCGAGGCGTTCCTGCGCGAGCACCTGGACCTGCGCCCCGAGCCCGGGACCGGCCCGGGGGAGGGGGCGTGAGCACCGCGCGCGCCTTCTGGACCACCGGCCCGGGGGCGGGGGAGGTGCGCGAGGAGGAGCTGCGGCCCGTCGGCGCCGGGGACGTGGAGGTCACGGCCCTGTTCTCCGCCGTCAGCCGCGGCACCGAGGCCCTCGTGATGCGCGGCGGGGTGCCGCCCAGCCAGCACGACGCGATGCGGGCGCCCTTCCAGGCCGGGGAGTTCCCCTTCCCCGTCAAGTACGGCTACCTCTCCGTGGGCACCGTCACCACCGCCGGCGGCCGGGTGCCGGAGCTGCTGGGCCGCACCGTCTTCTGCCTGCACCCGCACCAGGACCGCTACGTCGTGCCCGCGCACGCCGTCCTCGCGGTGCCCGCCGGCGTCCCGGCCGGGCGGGCCGTGCTCGCCGGGATGCTGGAGACGGCCGTCAACGGCCTGTGGGACGCGCAGGTCGCCGCCGGTGACCGGGTCAGCGTCGTCGGCGCCGGCGTCCTGGGCCTGGTGGTGGCGCGGCTGGCCGCGCAGGTGCCCGGCACCGACGTGGAGGCCGTCGACGTGGCGCCCGGGCGGGACGCGGTGGCGCGGCGGATGGGCGTGGAGCTCGTCGCGCCCGACGACGCCCGGCGCGAGCGCGACGTCGTCCTGCACACCAGCGGCACCGGCGCGGGGCTGTCCACGGGCCTGTCGCTGCTGGGCGACGAGGGCGTGCTGACCGAGCTCAGCTGGTACGGCGACCGGCCCGTCGAGGTGCGCCTGGGCGAGGGCTTCCACTCCCGGCGCCTGACCGTGCGCGCCAGCCAGGTCGGGCGCGTCCCGCCGGCCCGCGCGCCCCGCTGGACGACCCGCCGGCGCCTCGCGCTGGCGCTGGAGCTGCTGCGCGACGAGGCGTTCGACGCCCTGGTCAGCGGGGAGAGCGCCTTCGACGACCTGCCGCGGGACCTGCCGCGCGTGGCCGGGCCCGGCTCGCACGCCCTGTGCCACCGCGTGCGCTACGCCACCGGCTGAAACCCGCCCCGCACCCCGCCGGTCCCCGACCCCGACCCCGGAGCCGCCCGTGTACTCCCTCACCGTCCGCGACCGCGTGATGGTCGCCCACAGCCTGCCCGGCGAGGTCTTCGGGCCCGCGCAGGCGCTGCACGGGGCGACCTTCGTCGTCGAGGCCACCTTCCGCCGCCGGGAGCTGGACCCCGACGGCCTGGTGGTCGACATCGGCGCGGCCGCGGCGGCGCTGTCCGCGGAGCTGGGCCGCATCGGCTACCGCAACCTCGACGAGGTGGAGGAGTTCCGCGGCCGCACGACCACGACGGAGTTCCTGTGCGGGTGGCTGGCCGACCGGCTCGCCGACGCCGTCGCGGCCGGCTCCCTGGGCCCGCACGCCGCCGGGCTGGACTCCCTGCACGTGCTGCTGCGCGAGTCCGACGTGGCGTGGGGCGCCTACGAGCGGTCCCTGTGAGCGGTGCCGCCGGCGCCGCTCCCGCCGGCGGGCAGCCGTCCGGGGGGACGTCCGGGGTCCCGTTCCTGGTGCCGCCCGGGCTGGACGCGCCCACCGGCGGCAACCGCTACGACCAGCGCCTGCTGGCGGACCTGCCCGGGCTGCGGGCCGTCACCGTCACCGGGCCCGACCCGGCGGCGGCCCTCGACGAGGCGCTGGGCGCGGTGCCCGCCGGGTCACCGGTCCTCCTCGACGGCCTCGTCGCCACCGCCCGCCCCGACGTCCTGGCCGCGCACGCGCACCGGCTGCGCGCGGTGCTGCTCGTGCACCTGCTGCGCGCCGACGACGACCCGCCCGCCGCGCCGCTGGAGGACGAGCGGCGCTCGCTGGCGGCCGCGACCGTCGTGGTGGCCACGAGCGCCTGGTCGGCGCGCCGGCTGCGCGACCTCGGCGTGGCCGCGGACCGCCTCGTCCTGGCCCCGCCCGGCACGGCGCCGGCCCGCCCGTCGGCCGCGCTGGGCGCGCACCGGCTGCTGAGCGTGGGCACGGTCTGCGGGCGCAAGGGGCAGGCGCTGGCCGTCGAGGCCGTCCAGCGCCTGGGCGCGCCGTGGACGCTGGGGCTGGCCGGCGGGCCCGGGCCCGGCGGCGGGGCCGTCGAGGCGGCGGTGCGCGCCGCCGGCACCGGTGCCCGCACCGCCCTGCTGGGGCCGCTGGACGCCGCGGCCCTGGCGGCGCGCTGGGACCGCACCGACCTGCACGTCCTGCTGTCCTCGCGCGAGCCGTACGGCATGGCGGTCGCCGAGGCCCTGGCCCGCGGCGTCCCCTCGCTCGTCAGCGCCGCCGGCGAGCTGCCGGACCTCGTGGGCGACGCGGGCCTGGTCGTGGAGCGCTCGGCCGACGCCGTGGCCGCCGCGCTGCAGCGGTGGGCCGGCGACGCCGCGCTGCGCCGGGACCTGCGGGCGGCCGCGCGCCGGCGGGCGGGGCGGCTGCCGACGTGGGAGGGGACCGCGGCCGCGGTCCGCGGCGCGCTGGAGCTGGCGCGCGACGCGCCCCGACCGGGAGGAGCAGCCGGTGGCTGAGCAGCACGAGGAGCGCGAGCTGGAGCGCTTCGACGCCGACTGGCTGGCGCTGCGCGAGCCCGTGGACCACGCCAGCCGCTCCGCGCGGCTGGAGGAGCTGCTGCTGCGGCGCCTGCCGGCCCCGGGCGCCCCGCTGCGCGTGGTGGACCTGGGGGCGGGCGCGGGCTCGACGCTGCGGCACCTGGCGCCCCGGCTGGCCGCGGCCGGGCACGCGCGGCAGGAGTGGACCCTCGCCGACCACGACGAGGTGCTCCTGCGCCGGGCGCTGGCCGGGCCGCGCCCCGGCGGGACGACCGGGGCGGGCGAGCGGCTGCGGGTGGACGCGGTCGCGGTCCGCCTGGACCTGGGCGACCCAGCGGCCCTGGCCGGCGTCCTGCGCCCGGCGGGCCGGCCCGCCGACGTCGTCGTGGCCTCCGCGCTGCTCGACGTGCTCACGCCCGCCACGGCCGCCGTGCTCGCCGGCGCGCTCGGTGCCCTGGACCCGCGCCCGCCGGTCCTGCTGGCGCTCACCGTGACGGGCGGCGCCCGCCTCGACCCGCCCGCCGGCGGGGACGACGTCGTCGCGGCCGCCTTCGACGCCGACCAGCGCCGGCACGGCCTGGGACCGGACGCGACCGACCACGTGGCGGGCCTGCTGGCCGCCGGCGGCTGGGAGGTGCACCGGGAGCCGTCGCCGTGGCGGCTCGGCCCGGCGACGCGGCCGCTGCTGGAGGCGTGGCTGGACGGCTGGGTGGCGCCGGCGCGCGCGGGCGGCGCCGGGCCGGGCGGGGCCCGGGACTGGGACGAGTGGCGCCGGCGCCGGCTGGCGCTGCCGGGGCTGCGGGCGCACGTGGGGCACGAGGACCTCTTGGCTCTGCCGTCGTCCTGAGCCGGTGGCGTCCCGGACGGCTCCCGCGGTGACGCGGGGTCGTCGCGCACGGACCCCGCGTCGCACCTGCCCGCCACCGAGAGAGCGCTCCCACCGGTTCGGCCGAAGAACCGGTGACGGGCGTTGTGGACCTGCGGCCGGCCCCCCTACGCTCCCCGCTCGTGCAGACCGCGCGCGCCCGGCAGTCCTCCCGCGACCTCGTCGTCACCCGCGTCGGACCGCTCGTGCCGGGCGCCCCGGCCCCCGCGGCCGCGAGGCCGGGGCGGCTGCCGGCGGAGGCCGTGCAGGAGGCGCGCGCCGTGGCCGCGGACCTGCTGGCGGGCGACCCCGCCCGCCTGAGCCACACCCGCGGGGTGGCCGCCACCGCGAGCGTGGTGGCCCGCGTCCTGCCGCCGGCCGAGCGTCCCGTCCTCGTGGCCGCCGCCTGGCTGCACGACGTCGGCTACGCGCCCGAGCTCGTCCGCCACGGCTACCACCCCCTCGACGGTGCGCGGTGGCTGGCCGACCGCGGGTGGGACGAGCGCGTCGTGGGCCTGGTCGCCCACCACTCCGGCGCCCGCTTCGTGGCGGCCCACCTGCGCCTGGCGCCCCAGCTGGCCGCTGTGAGCGTGCCCGGGTCCGCGACCGGCCCGCTGGCGGACGCGCTGGCCTACGCCGACCAGCGCACGGGCCGCCTCGGCGAGCCCGTGGACCTCGACGCCCGGTTCGCCGAGGTGCGCCGCCGACGGGGCGCGGACAGCGCCACGGTGCGCGTCAGCGGGGTCCGCGAGCCCGCGCTGCGCGCCGCGGTGCGCCGCACCGAGGAGCGGCTGGCCCGCGCGCCCTGGCCGGCTCCCGGCGCCTGACGGGACGCGCGAGCGCTCAGGCGCGCAGGTCCAGCTCCCAGCACACGTCCTCGCCGAGGACGTGCCGGTGCACCGGGGGGCGGCGGCACGCGCTCAGCGGCTCCACGTCCGGCAGGGCCAGCCCGCGCCGGCCCCCGCGCCCGATGATGAGCGGGGCGATCGTCAGGAACAGGCGGTCGACGACCCCGGCGTCCACCCACTGCGACACCGTCCGCCCGCCGCCCTCCACGAGCACGCGGCGCAGGCCGTGCTCGCGCAGCACCGCCAGCACCTCGCCCGGACCGGCGCCGACGTCCAGGACGACGACCTGCGCGCCGGGGGAGTCCACGGGGCACTGGGTGAACCACAGGGTGGCCGGGTCGCGCAGGAGCGCGCGGTCGCGCAGCCGGCCCGCGGGGTCGAGGACGACGCGCCGCGGGTCCGGGCCCGGCACCGCCCGCACCGTCAGGCGCGGGTCGTCGTGGTGCACGGTGCCCGGGCCCACCACCACGGCGTCCACGAGGGCGCGCAGCCGGTGCAGGTGCTCGTGGTCGGCCTCGCCCGTCACCGGCGCCGAGTCCCCGCCCGCCGTGGCGATGCAGCCGTCCAGGCTCTGCCCCAGCTGCGCGACGACCCCGGTGCGCCCGGCCGCCAGCAGGCGCGCGTAGCGCTGCACGAGCGGGTCACCGGCGTGCCGGGCCAGCGCGGCCGCCACCGCGCCCGGGTCCTCCTCGCGGGCCAGGCGCAGCAGGAGCGACCACGCGCCCCCGCCGTCCGCCGCGGCGGGAGGGGGCTGCGGGGCTGCGGGGCGCGGTGCGCGCACGGGGACGGTGGTGCCCGTCCCGGTGCTCACGACACTCCCGGCAGGCGGTGACCCATCCGGTCGCGCTTGGTGCGCAGGTAGCGCACGTTGTCCAGCGTCTGCGCCACCGGCAGGTCGCGCCGGCGCAGCACAGGCACGCCGTGCGCGCGCAGCGCCTCCACCTTGACCGGGTTGTGCGTCATGAGCTCCACGTCGTGCACGCCCAGGTCGGCCAGCACGGCCGCGGCGCCGGTGTAGTCGCGCGAGTCCACCGGGTGCCCGAGGTCGAGGTTGGCCTCGACGGTGTCCCGGCCGCGCTCCTGCAGGGCGTAGGCGGCGATCTTCTCGGCCAGGCCGATGCCGCGGCCCTCCTGCCCGCGCAGGTAGACGACCACGCCCCGGCCCTCCGCCGTGATCGCCTCCAGCGCCGCCTGCAGCTGCGGACCGCAGTCGCAGCGCAGCGACGCCAGCGCGTCCCCCGTCAGGCACTCCGAGTGCAGGCGCACGAGCACGTCGCGGCCGTCGCCGAGGTCACCGGCGACGAGCGCGAGGTGCTCCACCCCGTCGGCCTGGCGGTAGGCCACCGCGCGGAAGGTGCCGTGGGCCGTGGGCAACCGCGTCTCGGCCACCCGGACGACGGGCAGGGCCGGGTGCTGCGGTGCCAGGGCCACGTCGCTGGACTCCCGGGTGTCGGTCACGTGCGTTCTTCTCCTCGCGGGCTGGGTCCGGATGCACCCGCCGCTGCTCGACGGGGACCGGGACGTGGGGGGCCGCCGGCCGGCGGCGGCGCGGGTGGCGGCGTGGACGGCGGCTCAGGCGGCCAGGGCCACCCGGACCTGGCGCTTGACGCGGGCGAGCATCCCCGTCATGCCGCGCATGCGCAGCGGGCTGACGGCCTGCTCCAGACCCAGCCGCGAGCACACGTCGGCCGGCAGCTCGAGGACCTCGGCGGCCGGCAGGCCCTCCAGGCCCTCGCGCAGCACCCCGGCGAACCCGCGCGTGGTGGGCGCTTCCGGCGGGGCGGACACGTGCAGGTGGGCGCGGCCCTCGCCGTCCACCTCCACGGAGATGAACACCGGCGACTGGCACTCGTCGACGCGCTCCATGAGCTCCGGGTGCCCCTGCAGGTGCGCCGGCAGCTCCGGCAGCCCCTGGCTGAACTCCAGCAGCAGCTGCAGGCGCTCGCGCTCGGGCAGCGCCTGGAAGTCCTCGACGATGTCGGCCAGGGCGGGCGGCAGGCCCGCCGTCAGGCCGAAGGGGTCGCTCCCGCTCACCGGGCGCTCACCTCGCCCTTCTCCGGGCCGCGGACGATGGGCACCCGCACGGAGTTGCCCCACTCGGTCCACGAGCCGTCGTAGTTGCGGACCTTCTCGAAGCCCAGCAGCGCGGAGAGCACGAACCAGGTGTGGCTGGAGCGCTCGCCGATGCGGCAGTAGGCGATGACGTCGTCGCCGGGCGCCAGGCCCTTCTCGCGCTGGTAGATCTCCTCCAGCTCGGCGCGCGGCTTGAAGGTGCCGTCCTCGGCGGCCGCGCGCGCCCACGGCACGCTGTCCGCGCCGGGGATGTGGCCGCCGCGCACGGTGCCCTCCTCCGGGTAGTCGGGCATGTGGGTGCGCTCGCCCGTGTACTCCTGCGGCGAGCGCACGTCGACCATCCGGCCGCCCAGGTGCGCCAGGACGTCCTCCTTGAACGCGCGCACGGCGGCGTCGGAGCGCTCCACGACCGGGTAGTCGGCCGGGGCGGGCTCGGGGGCCTCCGTCGTCATCGCGCGGCCCTCGGCGACCCACTTGGCGCGCCCGCCGTCCAGCAGCCGCACGTCCGGGTGCCCGAACAGGGTGAACACCCACAGCGCGTAGGCGGCCCACCAGTTGTTCTTGTCGCCGTAGATCACCACGGTGTCGTCGCGGGAGATCCCCTTGCGGCGCATGAGCGCGGCGAAGCCCTCGCCGTCGACGTAGTCGCGCGTGACGGGGTCGTTGAGCTCGGTGTGCCAGTCCACCTTCACCGACCCGGGGACGTGGCCGGTGTCCCACAGCAGCACGTCCTCGTCGCTCTCGACGACCGCCAGGCCCTCCGAGCCGAGGTGCTCGGCCAGCCACGCGGTGGTGACGAGCTTCTCCGGGTGGGCGTACTCGGCCAGCTTCGGGTCGCTGTCGTGGGGCAGGGGCACGGTTCCTCCAGCTCTCCGCCGGGCGGCGGGGTGCGCGTCGCGGGTCCTCGGGTCCTGGGTCGCGGGTGCTCGCGGACTCGTCCAGCGGCAACGCCGCGAGCGCGCCGGACGTTCCCGCCGCGATCCTGCCAGAGGGCCGCCCGCCCCCCGCCGCGCGCGGGGACCCGCTCACCCGGCCGGACGGGCGCGCTGGCGCGGCCTCACTACGCTGGCGCGGTGAGCAGCCCGGAGCAGCAGGAGCAGCACCAGACCCGGCCGGCCCTGGTGGAGCGCTCCCCGCGGGTGCCCCCCGAGCAGCTGGTCGCCGAGCTGGTGCCGCCGCCGCGCTTCGCCGACGTGCGCTTCTCCACCTACGTCCCGGCGCCGGACCAGCCCAGCCAGGCCGAGGCCGTGCAGCGGATGAGCGCCTTCGGCGAGCGCGTCGCCGGAGGTGGCGGCTCCGGGGGCGGTGGGCTGGCGGGGCTGTTCCGCCGCAAGCGCACCGACGAGCGCGCCCCCGGCACCTACCTCGACGGCGGCTTCGGCGTCGGCAAGACGCACCTGCTGGCCTCGCTGTACCACCAGGTCGTCACCGACGGCGGGCGCTCGGCGGCCTACGGCACGTTCGTGGAGTACACCAACCTCGTCGGCGCGCTGGGGTTCCTGCCGGCCGTGGAGGCGCTGGCCCACCACGACCTCGTGTGCATCGACGAGTTCGAGCTCGACGACCCCGGCGACACCGTCCTCATGTCCCGGCTGATGCGCGAGCTCGTCGACCGCGACGTGAAGCTGGCGGCCACCTCCAACACGCTGCCGGGGTCGCTGGGCGAGGGCCGCTTCGCCGCCCAGGACTTCCAGCGCGAGATCCAGGCGCTGGCCGGGCGCTTCGACGTCGTGCGCGTCGACGGGGAGGACTACCGGCACCGCGGTTCCGCGTCGGCCCCGCGGCCGCTGGACGACGCCGACGTGGAGCGGGTCGCCGCCGGCCGCGAGGGGGCCACCCTCGACGACTTCGACGCGCTGCTGGCCCACCTGGCCGACGTCCACCCCAGCCGGTACGGGGCGATGGTCGCCGGCACGGGCACCGTGTGCCTGCGCGGGGTGCGCACGGTCTCGGACCAGGTGGTCGGCCTGCGGCTGGTGGTGCTCGCCGACCGGCTGTACGACCGGGAGGTGCCGGTCGCCGCCTCCGGGGTGCCGTTCGACGAGGTGTTCACCGACGAGCTGCTGCACGGCGGCTACCGCAAGAAGTACCTGCGCGCGGTCTCCCGCCTGTCGGCGCTGGCCCGCGAGGGCGCGGCGCTCGCCTGAGCCGCGCCCCCGCGGGTCGTACCGGGGGCCCCGTCCGTCAGTCCCACTCGGTGGGCAGGGCGGGGTCGCGGTGGTGGGCCAGCAGCCGCTCCAGCTCCGAGCGCACCACGCGCGAGCCGGACAGCTCCGGCAGCTCGTCCAGGCCGAACCAGCCGACCTCGAGGGTCTCCAGGTCCTGCGGCGCCACCGGCTCGCCCACCACGCGCCCGAGGAAGAACAGGTGGAAGACCGCCACCGGCAGCGGCGGCTGCTTGCCGCGCACGTCGCGCTCCCAGACCGCGACGAGCTTGACCGGCTCGACGGGGTAACCGGTCTCCTCCAGCGCCTCGCGGGCCGCGGCCTCGCCGGGCCGGTCGCCCGGGTCCACCCACCCGCCGGGCAGCGACCACCGCCCGTCGCTGCGCTCGCGCAGCAGCAGGAACCGCTCGGCGGCGTCCAGCACCCCGACCCGCACGTCGACCTTGGGCGTCGCGTAGCCGGTGTCCCCGCCCAGGTCCGTGCGCAGCGCGTCCTCGTCGGCCCCGGACACGGCGGCCAGCAGCTGCACCGAGACGTCCTGCAGCTGCCGGTAGCGGGCGGTGTCGTAGTCGCGGGCCGGGTCGCCGACGGAGTAGGCCAGGCCGTCCTGGGCCAGCGCCGCGATCCGCACCGCGGCCCGGCGCACGGCCTCGGCCGGCGCGAGCTCCCCGTCCGCCGCCCCGTCCGCCGGCCCCGCGGCGCTCACGCGACGCGGACCACGGCGACGCCCTCGCCCGTCAGGCGCACGCCCTCGCCGAGCAGCTCCGGCGCGGGCGCGGCCGGGTGGGCGGCCACGACCTCGACCGGGGCCCCGCCCACGGGCACGTCGGCCCCGCCGCCGAGGGCGACGACCACGCGGAAGGCCCCCCGGTGCAGCACGAGCGCGTTGCCCAGCACGTCCACGCGCACCGCCCGCAGGTCGTCGTCGCGCAGGTCCGGCTCGGCGCGGCGCAGCGCGATCAGCCGCCGGTACCACTCCAGCACGCGGGCGTGGGCCTCCTGGCCGACCTCGTCCCAGCGCAGCACCGAGCGCTCGCGGGTGGCCGGGTCCTGCGGGTCGGGCACGTCCTCGGCGTCCCAGCCGTGGTCGCCGAACTCCGAGCGGCGGCCCTCGCTGACGGCCCGGCCCAGCTCGGGGTCGGGGAAGGAGGTGAAGAACTGCCACGGCGTGGAGGCGTTCCACTCCTCGCCCATGAACAGCATCGGCGTGAACGGCCCCAGCAGGTACAGGGCGGCGCCGGCGGCCAGCCGCGGCTCGCTCAGCAGGTGACCGATCCGCTCGCCGGTGGCGCGGTTGCCGACCTGGTCGTGGGTCTGCACGTAGCCCAGGAACGCCCCGCCGCGCACGGCGTCGCGGTCGACCGCCTTCCCCCAGACCTCGCCGCGGAACGTGGAGAACCGCCCGGCGTGGAAGAACGCCTCCTCGAACGTCGTCTTGAGGACCTCCGGGGAGCCGAAGTCGCCGTAGTAGCCCTGCCGCTCGCCGGTCAGCCAGGCGTGCAGCGCGTGGTGGACGTCGTCGTCCCACTGCGCCGTCATCCCGAACCCGCCCCGCCCGGTCGGGGTGACCATGACGGCGTCGTTGAGGTCGCTCTCGGCGACCAGCGACAGCGGCCGGCCCAGCTCGCGCGACAGGGCCGCCGTCTCGTCGGCCAGCTGCGCCAGCACGTGCGTCTCCGAGTCGTCGACGAGCGCGTGCACGGCGTCCAGGCGCAGCGCGTCGACGTGGAAGTCGCGGAACCAGCGCAGCGCGTTGTCGACGATCCAGCGGCGCACCTCCACCGACCCGCTGTCGTCGAGGTTGACCGCTGCACCCCAGGGGGTCTCGTGCTTGTCGGTGAAGTAGGGACCGAACTCGGCCAGGTAGTTCCCGCTGGGTCCCAGGTGGTTGTAGACGCAGTCCAGCGCGACCGCCAGGCCGCGGGCGTGGCAGGCGTCGACGAACGCGGCGAACGCCTCCGGTCCGCCGTAGGCGTGGTGCACGGCGTACGGGGCGACGCCGTCGTAGCCCCAGTTGTGCTCCCCGTCCCAGGAGGACACCGGCAGCACCTCGACGACGTCGACGCCGAGGTCCACGAGGTGGTCCAGCTTGGCCGCCGCCGCGGCGAACGTGCCCTCGGGGGTGAACGTGCCCACGTGCAGCTCGTAGAACACCGCGCCGCGCGCGTCGCGGCCGGTCCAGCCCTCGTCGCTCCAGCGGAACGTCGCCGGGTCGGCGACGGCGCTGGCGCCGTGCACCCCGTCCGGCTGCCACCCGCTGCGCGGGTCGGGCCGCTCGTCCCCGCCGTCGAGGCGGAACGCGTAGCGCGTCCCGTGACCGGCGCCGGCGACCTCCGCCGTCCACCAGCCCTCGCGCGGAGACCCGCTGCGCTCCATCGCGACCGTCCCGCCGTCCACGACGACGTCCACCTGCTGCGCCTGCGGCGCCCACACCCCGAACTGCATGCCCCCACCCTGGCCCATCCGGCGGCTCCCGGCGCGTCCACCGCGCCTCCCGCGAGCGGGAGGGACGGGGCGCGCCGGGAGACGCCGGCGGGGGGAGCGGGTCAGCTCGCGCGCACGAGGAGCGCGACGGGCAGCGCGCCCAGCACGTCGGCGACGCGGACGGTCCCGCCGTCCACGCGCGCGCCCGTGAACGCGTCGACCCAGGAGCCCTCGGGCAGCGCGAGGGTGTGCTCGCCCCACCCGCCCAGGCGCTGCAGCGCCACCGGCAGCCGGGTCGCCACGGCCACCGCGGCGGGCGCGCCGACCGGGCCGCGCGCGAAGGCCACGGCGTTGCCGGAGGACGTCGGCACGGGGGAGTAGTCGGCGCGCTCGCCGACGAAGTGCTCGGCGTGCTCGCGCCGCACCCGCAGCGTGCGCGAGACCACGAGCAGCTTCTCGTCGTGCAGGTCGCGCGGCGCGGAGCCGTCGTCGAGGGCGGCCAGCCGCCGCTCGCGGTCGGCGTAGTCCACCGGCCGGCGGTTGTCCGGGTCCACCAGGGACAGGTCGACCAGCTCGGTGCCCTGGTAGACGTCCGGCACGCCCGGCATGGCCAGCTGCACGAACTTCTGCCCCAGCACGGCCGCGCGCGCCGCGTCCGCGGTCAGGTCGACGAACTCCCGCACGGCCGCCAGGACCGCCTCGTCGCCGAGCACCCCGGTCGCGAAGCGCTCGACCGCGGCCTCGTACACCTCGTCCGGGGCCGTCCACGTCGTGTGGTCCTTCGCCTCCCGGGTCGCCTTCTGCAGGTAGCCCAGCAGGCGCTCGGCGCTGATCGGCCCCTCGCCCCAGGTGCCGAACAGCGTCTGCCACACCAGCAGCTCGGTGCGCGCGTCCAGCTCGGCGGCGCGGTGCTCGACGGCCAGCTCGCGCCAGCGCGCCAGCGCCGCCCCCCACTCCTCGGTGCGCTCGGACAGCACCGACAGCCGGGCCCGCACGTCCTCGCTGCGCTTGGTGTCGTGCGTGGACAGGGTCGTCATGGCCGCCGGCCAGTCGCGCGCCAGCACGGTGCAGAAGGAGTGGAACTCCTCCGGCGAGGTGCCGAAGCGCGTCGGGTCGCCGCCCACCTCGTTGAGCGAGGACAGCCGGAACCAGCGGTAGAAGGCGGTGTCCTCGATGCCCTTGGCCATCACCGGGCCGCAGGTCTGCTGGAAGCGCACGACGAACTCGGCCACCCGCCGGTCGTCGGGGCTGCCGACCCGGCCCAGAGCCAGGTCGACGACCACCTGCAGGGTGTCGTGCCGCTCCTCGGGCAGGTGCGCCCGGGCGTGCTCGGCGGCGCCCTCCACCACGCGCACCGCCTCCTCGGGCGCCTCCTCGCCGGGCACCACGTAGGCGCGGTACTGGTGGAAGGCCACCAGCAGCTCCACGACGCACTCGTGCAGGCCGCGGCGGGTGTGGTCGCGCAGGTCGACGTCGTCGTGGCAGATGCCCGACAGCAGCTCGACCAGGCGGTGCACCTCGGCGTACAGGCCGTTCTCGACGACCTCGCGCTTGGCGTGGTCGACGACGGCCTGGAAGGTTCCGGTCTCGCCGGTGACGGCCACGTACTGCTCGGTCAGCGGCTCGGCGCCGGCCGGGTCGAGGAACAGCCCGCCCACCCGGTGCAGGGCGTCGTAGCCGGTGGTGCCGGCGCACGCCCAGTCCCGCGGCAGGCCCTCGTCGCCCTCGAGGATCTTCTCCACGACGACCCAGGCGCTGCCGTCCCCGGTGGCCCCGGACGTCGCCTCCGCCAGCCACCGCAGGTAGCCGCGGGGATCGGCCAGGCCGTCCGGGTGGTCGATGCGCAGGCCCTGCAGGTCCCCGCGGCCCACCAGCTCCAGCAGCAGCGCGTGCGAGGCGTCGAAGACCTCGCGGTCCTCCACGCGGATCGCGGCGAGGGTGTCCACGTCGAAGAAGCGCCGGTAGTTCAGCTCCTCGTCGGCCACCCGCCAGTGCGCCAGCCGGTACCACTGCCGGTCCACCAGCTGCGCCAGCGGCAGGTCCTCGGTGCCCGGGCGCACGGGGAAGACGTGGTCGTAGTAGCGCAGCACCCGCTCGCGGGCGCCGCCGACCTCGACCTCGTCCAGGGACAGCTCCCCGGCGGCCAGCACCTGCCCGATGCGCTGCCCGAGCACGGCCATGAGGATCGCCCGGTCCGGCACGGACCAGTCCACGTCGAACCAGCGCGCGAACGGCGAGCGCGGGCCCTCCTTGAGCACCGACCACAGCTGGGCGTTGTCGGAGGCCGGGGTCGGCACCGCCATGTGGTTGGGCACGACGTCGGCCACGGCCGCCAGGCCCTGCTCGCTCAGTGCGGCCGCCAGCCGGTCGAAGCCCTCGCGGCCGCCCGCCTCGGGGTTCAGCCGCGCGTGGTCGACGACGTCGTAGCCGTGCGTGGAGCCCTTCGCGGGCGCCAGCACGGGCGACAGGTAGGCGTGCGAGGCGCCCAGCCGGCGCAGGTGCGCGGCCTGCGCGGCGGCGTCGTCGAAGGTGAAGGCCGGCTGCACCTGGAAGCGGTAGGTGCTCACCGGCACGACGGCCGGGCGGTAGTCGCCGGCCGGGCCGGCGCCGGTGGGCCGCTCGCTCACTTGGCGTCCCCCAGCGGCCCGCGGGCCAGGACGAGGATCGAGCGCCCCGCCACCGGCAGCGCGGTGCCCGGGGAGAAGGCCGACTCCTCCGTGAAGATCGACACGACGCCCACCTGGTCGTCGGCGGTGTCCAGGCGCGGCAGCCAGCTGTCGCCGTAGGCCTTCTCCGGCAGGGTGAACTCCACCGACTCGTGCCACGGGTTGTACATGATGAGGAACGAGTCGCCGACGATGCGCTCGCCGCGGCGGTCCGGCTCGGGGATGGCCTCGCCGTTGAGGAAGACCATGACGCAGCGGTTGGAGGCGTCGCCCCAGTCCGCGTCGGTCATCTCGGTGCCGTCGGCGCCGAACCACTCGATGTCACCGACGTCGCTCTCGCCGCCGTGACCGGCGTCGCCGGCGAAGAAGCGGCGGCGCTGGAAGACGGGCTCGGTGCGGCGCAGCTCCACGACGCGCCGGGTGAAGGCGAGCAGCTCCTGCTGCGGCTCGGACAGGTCCCAGTCGACCCAGGCCAGCTCGTTGTCCTGGCAGTAGACGTTGTTGTTGCCCTGCTGGGTGCGCCCCAGCTCGTCGCCGTGCAGGATCATCGGCACGCCCTGGCTCAGCAGGAGCGTGACCATCAGGTTGCGGTGCTGGCGGGCCCGCAGCGCCACGATCTCCGGGTCGTCGCTGGGCCCCTCCACGCCGCAGTTCCAGGAGCGGTTGTGGCTCTCGCCGTCCGCGCCGCCCTCGCCGTTGGCGTCGTTGTGCTTCTCGTTGTACGAGACGAGGTCGCGCATGGTGAAGCCGTCGTGCGCGGTCACGAAGTTGATGCTGGCGATGGGCTTGCGGCCGGAGTGCTCGTACAGGTCCGAGGACCCGCTGACGCGGCTGGCGAACTCGCCCAGCGTCTTGGGCTCGCCGCGCCAGAAGTCGCGCACGGTGTCGCGGTACCGCCCGTTCCACTCGGTCCACAGGGGCGGGAACCCGCCGACCTGGTAGCCGCCGTCGCCGACGTCCCACGGCTCGGCGATGAGCTTGACCTGGGAGACGACCGGGTCCTGCTGGACGAGGTCGAAGAAGGCGCTCAGGCGGTCGACCTCGTGGAACTGGCGGGCCAGGGTCGAGGCGAGGTCGAAGCGGAAGCCGTCCACGTGCATCTCCTGCACCCAGTACCGCAGCGAGTCCATGATCAGCTGCAGGACGTGCGGGGAGCGCATGAGCAGGCTGTTGCCCGTGCCGGTGGTGTCGAAGTAGTGCTTCTCGTCGCCGTCGACCAGCCGGTAGTAGTTGGCGTTGTCGATGCCGCGGAAGCACAGCGTCGGGCCCATGTGGTTGCCCTCGGCCGTGTGGTTGTAGACCACGTCGAGGATGACCTCGATGTTCGCCTCGTGCAGCGCGCGGACCATCGACTTGAACTCCTGCACCTGCTGGCCGCGCTGGCCGGTGGAGGAGTAGGAGTTGTGCGGGGCGAAGAAGCCGATGGTGTTGTAGCCCCAGTAGTTGGACAGCCCCTTCTCGGTGAGGTGGGTGTCCTGCACGAACTGGTGCACCGGCATGAGCTCGACGGCCGTCACGCCCAGCTGGGTGAGGTGCTCGATCATCGCCGGGTGCGCCATGCCGGCGTAGGTCCCGCGGATCTCCTCGGGGATGTCCGGGTGCTGGACGGTCAGCCCCTTGACGTGCGCCTCGTAGATCACCGACTCGTGGTACTCGTGCCCCGGGCGGCGGTCGCTGCCCCAGTCGAAGAAGGGGTTGACCACCACCGACAGCATCGTGTGCCCGCCGCTGTCGGCGTCGTTGACGGTGTCCGGGGCGTCGAAGTGGTAGCTGAACAGCGACTCGTCGCCGTCCACCTGCCCCTCCACGGCCTTGGCGTACGGGTCCAGCAGCAGCTTCTCGGGCTGGCAGCGGTGGCCCTGCTCGGGGTTGAAGGGACCGTGGACGCGGTAGCCGTAGCGCTGCCCGGGCATGACCGAGGGCAGGTAGGCGTGGTGCACGAAGCCGTCCACCTCGGGCAGGTCGATGCGCGTCTCGCTGCCGTCGTCCTCGATCAGGCACAGCTCCACCCGCTCGGCGGCCTCCGAGAACAGGGCGAAGTTGGTCCCCGCCCCGTCGTAGGTCGCCCCGAGGGGGTAGGGCCGTCCGGGCCAGATCTGCATCGCACTTCCTCCGCTGGGTGACTCCGGACGGTCCCCGGCCGCGCTCCTGCTCGACGCTGCCGTGCTGCACCCCCCGGCGGGGGGTGCCGCGTGCCGTCCGACGGCCAGCATCATGTCGCCTCCGCCCCGCGGGCACGACCGGGAGCCCGTCCCGGCGCGCCCGGGCGGGACGGGCCCGTCCGGCCGGTAGCGTCGGGGCGTGGCACCCGACGACCCCCCGGCGGCGCGGTCCGCCACCGGCCGCCGGCTGCGCGTGCCCCCGCTGCCCCGCCCGCTCGTGCCCGACGGGGGAGCGCTGCGGCTGCTGCTGCGGGTGCTGCGCGACGCGCGCGCCCTGGTCGCCGGGACAGTGGGGGCGTGCCTGCGCTTCCGGGTCACCGGCCTGGCCGCCGAGGGCGGCTTCTTCATGCTGCTGTCGCTGCCGCCGCTCGTCTTCGGGCTGGTCGCGCTGCTCGGCTACGCGGGGCGCTGGGTGCCGGCCTCCGACCTGGCCGCCGCCCGCACCCAGATGGAGGAGCTCGCGCAGTCGGTCCTGACCGCCGAGGCGGTCAGCGAGGTCGTCCTGCCCACGTTCGACTCGGTGACCACGCAGGGGCGCGCCGACCTGACGGTCCTGGCGTTCGCGGTGAGCGTGTGGTCGGGCTCGCGCGCCCTCAACGTCCTCGTCGACACCGTGGCGATCATGTACGGCTTCGGCGGGCACCGCGGCATCGTGCGGACCCGGCTGCTGTCGCTGAGCACCTACCTCGTCGCGCTCGTCGTGGGCGTCGTCGTGCTGCCGCTGGTCCTCGTCGGCCCGCAACTGCTCCAGCGGTGGCTGCCGGGGCAGCTGCAGCCGCTGAGCGAGCTGTACTGGCCGCTGGTGCTCGTGCTCTCGATCGCCGGCCTGGCGACGCTGTACCACCTGGCGACCCCGGTGCGCAGCCGCTGGTGGCGCGACCTGCCGGGCGCGGGCCTGGCCGTCGTCGGCTGGCTGGGGGTCTCCTACGTCCTGCGCGGGGCGCTGTCGGCGACCGTGCAGGGGGCCTCGACGTCGGTGTACGGCCCGCTGGCCGCCCCGATCGTCGTGCTCATCTGGTTCTACTTCCTCACCATCGTGCTGCTGGTGGGGGCCGCCCTGAACTCCGCGGTCGACCGCGTGTGGCCGGACGAGGAGAAGGCCGCCGCCCGCGCCAGCGCCCGGGCCGAAGCCGCCCGCCGGCGCTGCTGGGTGCCCTGAGGCCGGTGCTGCCGGGCCCGACCCGGGGAGGGGCCGGAGGAGACGACCCCGGGGACGACGAAGGCCGGACCCGTCCGGGTCCGGCCTTCGTCAGGGGCTGGTGGGCGATACTGGGATCGAACCAGTGACCTCTTCCGTGTCAGGGAAGCGCGCTACCGCTGCGCCAATCGCCCGAGTCCGCACCAAGGCCACGCCTTGGTGGGCACCGAGGTGGAGACGGGATTCGAACCCGCGTACACGGCTTTGCAGGCCGTTGCCTCGCCTCTCGGCCACTCCACCGTGAGGCGCGTGCCTCGGAGCTCGTGCCCCCGAGCGGACGACGGGACTCGAACCCGCGACCCTCACCTTGGCAAGGTGATGCGCTACCAACTGCGCTACGTCCGCACACCAGGTGTTCCCCCGGCCTTCCGGCCCGGTTCGCCCTGACGTCGTAGACAGTAGCCGACGGCCGGGGACGGAGTCCAATCGCCCCCCGGGCGCCCGCGCAGGAGGCGGCGCCCGGGGTCAGAGCCTCAGTGCCACAACAGGTCCGGGCCCAGGTCGGCCAGCCGCGGGGCGCCGCACAGACCCATCGCCATGCGCAGCTCCGTGTCCAGCATGTGCAGCGCCGCCAGGGCGCCCTCGCGACCCGCGGCCGCCAGGCCGTACAGGTACGGGCGGCCGACGAAGACGGCGTCCGCGCCCAGGCACAGGGCCTTGAGCACGTCGGTGCCGCGCCGCACCCCGGAGTCGACGACGACGGGGACGCGGCCGGCGACCTCCGCGGCCACCGCGGGCAGCGCCTGCGCCGTCGGCACGACCGTGTCGAGGTTGCGGGCGCCGTGGTTGGACACCCACACCCCGCGCGCGCCGTGGTCCAGGGCCCGCGAGGCGTCGTCGGCGCGCAGCACGCCCTTGACGACCACGGGCAGGTCCGTCAGCTCCGCCAGCCACGTGATGTCCTTCCACGTCAGCGTCGGGTCCAGGCGCTCGACGTAGACGCGGCGGTGGGCCGGCAGCGGGTCCTCCACGCGCGCGGTCTGGGCAGGCAGGTTCGCGAAGGACAGCCCCGCCGGCAGGCGGACGCTGCGGCGGCGGTCGGTGTCGCGGGCGCCCAGCACCGGGGTGTCGACGGTGACCACGAGGGCCTGGTAGCCGGCCGCGGCCGCCCGCAGGGCCAGGCTCGCGGTGAGCTCGCGGTCGCGGCGCACGTACAGCTGGAACCACAGCGGCCCCGTCGCCCGGGCCGCGACGTCCTCCATCGAGGCCGTGCCCAGGGTGCTCTGGCAGTAGACCATCCCCGCCTCGTTGGCCGCGTCCACGACGCCCAGCTCGCCGTCGTCGTGCCAGATGCGGTGGCTGGCCGCCGGGGACAGGCCGATGGGCGAGGCCACGCGGGACCCGAACAGCTCGACCGAGGTGTCGATGGCGTCCACGCCCACGAGGCAGCGCGGCGCGAGGCGGATCTCGCCCCACGCCTCCTCGTTCCAGCGCAGGCTGCGCTCGTCCCCGGACCCGCCCTCGAGGTAGTCCCACATCTCCTGCCCGAAGGCGCCCTCGCGCATCCGCTGCAGCGCCGCGGCGCGCAGCTCGTGGACGTTCAGGGGCGCCTCGGTGAGCGCCGGGCCGGACGGGTCGACGTGCGGCACCCCGGTCGGCGGGGTCTCGGAGAGCGGACGGGTGGTCGTGTCGGTCATCTCCCCGGAGTACCAGACCCGCGCGGCCGCCGTGCCGCTGCGCGCCCGTTCGGTGACGGAAGTCCCCCGTCGGGGTGCGCGGGACGGTCCGCGGCCGGCCCCGGCGGTCCTCCTCGACCGCGCCGGTGCCCGCCCGTCCCGCGCCGGCACCCGCGGCGACGTCGCCGCGGGCGCGCAGGGACGGGGCCTCAGGAGACGAGCCGGGCGACCAGGTCGTCGAGGTCGAGGTGGCGGGTCTCGCGCCCCGGGGGCACGAGGGCGTCGGCCCGGCGCAGGAAGCGCCGCACGTCGGCCTCGTCGGCCTCCAGCTCGGCGTTGCCGTCGGGGGAGGACAGGCGCAGCAGGACGCGCCGGCGGCCGTCGGCCGAGCCGGAGCAGGGCCGCACGTGGACGTCCCCGTCGCCGGCCGGGCCGACGAGGCCCTCGCGCAGCAGGTCGCGCGCGAAGACCCACTCCACGTCGGCGTCCCCGCCGCGGAAGACGGCGTGGATGGCGTAGGGGTCGTCGGCCCCGTAGTGCAGGCTCGCGGGCACGGGCAGCCCGGGGCCGGTCGAGGTCCGCAGGCGCAGCGACACGTCGACGTCGACCTCGGTCTTGCGGTGCGGCAGTGCGGGCACGTCGACCTCCGTGTGCTCGTGGCCGCTGACGGGCTCCAGCGACCGTGTGGACGAGTTTCCCACTGTTCGCGCGTCTCAAACACCCGAACGGTGCAGGTCGGACGCACCCGTCCGGGTGGAGGTTCCCCGGTGCCCCCGGGTGCCGGAGGAGGGGAGGACCTGCGCAGGTCGGCGCGCGGGATCGGCGACGGCCCCCCGCGCGTTGCAGGATCGGGTCGCGCCGCCGGGGCGACCGGGCGGGCGGCGCCGGGACGGTGCGCGGGACGGGGGACGGGTGAGGACGATCGAGCAGCACGGCGGGGACGGTCGGGGACGGACCGCCGGCGGCGGGGCCGGCAGCGGTCAGCTCCCGCGCACCCGCGACACCCCCGGGACCCACGGGGCGGCCGGCGCGGCCGGCGACCCGGACGCCCCGCGCGCCGCGCAGGCGCAGGACACGACCGGGGCGGGGGACGCGGCGCTCGCCTCGGCGGTGCAGGAGGCCGCGGCCGCGGCCGAGCCGCACCCCGCCGCCCGGGCGCTGCGCCGGCGCCGGGCCGACCGCCTGCGCGCCTCGCTGCGCGCCCGCCGGGCCCGGCTGCGCGCCGACCCGCACGCCTACCGCCTCTACCGCACGGCCGTCGGCGTCGTCGGCGGCCTCGTCGTCCTCCTGGGGCTGGTGCTCGTGCCGCTGCCGGGCCCGGGCTGGCTCGTCGTCTTCCTGGGCCTGGCCCTGCTCGGCACGGAGTTCCGCCTCGCCCGGCGGCTGCTGCACTTCGCGCGCCGGCACGTCGACCGGTGGACGCGGTGGGTGGCCGGGCGCTCGTGGGGGACGCGGATCGCCATGGGGTCGGCCACGGCCGCCGTCGGCGGGCTCCTGGTGTACGGCTACCTCGCCGCCGCCGGGGTGCCCGGGTGGGTGCCCGAGCAGGTGACCGCGCAGCTCGTGCTGGTGCCCGGCGTCGGCGGCTGAGCGCAGCGGTGACCGCCGGGCGGCCGTCCGGGAGGCGGGCGTCGCCGCCCCCGGCGCCGTGTATGGTGTTCCACGCCGGTCGCGGTCAGCGGTCGCACCGGGCGATTAGCTCAGCGGGAGAGCACCTCGTTCACACCGAGGGGGTCACTGGTTCGATCCCAGTATCGCCCACCCAGCACCACCCACCGGGGCCCTCGGCCCCGTCCCGGGAGGACGGCCCGTGCAGCGCCTCGTCGCCACCGTCCATCACCTCGCCGTCTTCCCCGTGAAGTCCCTGCCGGGGTCCGCTCCCCGGCGCGTCGAGGTCGGCGCCGACGGCCTGCGCGGTGACCGCGCCCTCGTCCTCGTCGGGCCCGACGGTGGGACCCTGACCGCCAAGCACCACCCCGGTCTGCGCGCGCTGGACCTGACCGGCCCGCCGGAGGCGCCGCTGGTCACCGCGCCCGGCGCCGCGCCCGGCGACCTGGACGCCGTCGCCCGCGCCCTCGGCCTCGCCGGCCCCGTGCGCCTCGAGCGCGCCGCCGGCGGTGCCCGGCAGGTCGCCCCGGTGCACGTCGTCACCCTCGCCCAGCGCGCCGCGCCCGGCGCGGAGGACTCCTCGCGCGCCAACGTCGTCCTCGACCTGCCCGCGGAGCCCGACGACCCCGACGCGCTGACCGGGGCGCTGCTGCGCCCGGAGGGCGCCGACGGCCCCGTGCTGCGGCTGACGGGGCGGCCGCGGCACTGCGCGGGCGTGTTCGCCGACGTCCTCGCGCCGGGGGTCCTCGAGGTCGGGCGGCGGGTGCTGCTGGAGCCGGGCCCGGCCGCGCCCGGGGACGGGCGCGCGCCCGGGCCGCCGCGGGCGCACGGCTAGAGTCGCGGGCGCGGGACAGCGGTCCCGCCGGTGCGCCGCCGGTGCGCCGCCGTCCGACTCCCGCACGTCCCGGAGGCCCGCGTGTCCGCGCAGCTCACCGTCACCCGCACCGGCGAGGCCCTGCAGGTGGCCGCCGGCACGACGGCGGGGGAGCTGTTCGCCGACGACCGCGACGTCGTCGTCGCCCGCGTCAACGGCGAGCTGCGCGACCTGTCGCACCCGCTGGCCGACGGCGACGAGGTCGAGGGCGTGCTCGTCTCCTCCGAGGACGGCCTGGCGGTGCTGCGGCACTCCGCCGCGCACGTCGTCGCGCAGGCCGTCCAGCAGCACTTCCCGGACGCGAAGCTCGGCATCGGCCCGCCCGTGCGCGACGGCTTCTACTACGACTTCGACGTCGAGACGCCGTTCACCCCCGAGGACCTGAAGACCCTCGAGAAGACGGCCCAGCGCATCGTCAAGGAGGGGCAGCGGTTCGTCCGCCGCGTCGTCACCGACGAGGAGGCCCGCGCCGAGCTGGCCGCCGAGCCGTACAAGCTGGAGCTCATCGGGCTGAAGTCGGCCTCCGGCGACGCGGAGGACGCCGCCGAGGGCGCCGGTGTCGAGGTCGGCGCCGGCGAGCTGACGATCTACGACAACGTGCGGCGCGACGGCACCGTGGCCTGGAAGGACCTGTGCCGCGGGCCGCACCTGCCGAGCACCCGTCTGCTCGGCAACGGCTTCACCCTCCTGCGCACCGCCGCCGCGTACTGGCGCGGCAGCGAGAAGAACCCTCAGCTGCAGCGCGTCTACGGCACCGCGTGGCCCAGCAAGGAGGAGCTGAAGGCCTACCAGGAGCGGCTGGCCGAGGCCGAGCGGCGCGACCACCGGCGCCTGGGCGCCGAGCTGGACCTGTTCTCCTTCCCCGACGAGATCGGTTCCGGCCTCGTCGTGTTCCACCCCAAGGGCGGCGTCGTCAAGCGCGTCATGGAGGACTACGTGCGCCGCCGGCACGTGGAGGAGGGGTTCGACTACGTCGGCACCCCGCACATCGCCAAGGGCGGGCTGTTCGAGACCTCCGGGCACCTGCCGTACTACGAGGACACGATGTTCCCGGCGATGGAGCTGGAGAACAGCAAGTACTACCTCAAGGCCATGAACTGCCCGATGCACAACCTGATCTTCCGCTCGCGGGGGCGTTCGTACCGGGAGCTGCCGCTGCGGTTCTTCGAGTTCGGGTCCGTCTACCGCTACGAGAAGAGCGGTGTGGTGCACGGCCTGACCCGCGTGCGCGGGCTCACCCAGGACGACTCGCACAGCTACGTCACCCCCGAGCAGGCGCCCGGCGAGATCAAGCACCTGCTGGACTTCGTCCTCGGCCTGCTGCGCGACTTCGGCCTGGACGACTACTACCTGGAGCTGTCCACCCGCGGGGACTCCGCGAAGTTCATCGGCAGCGACGAGGAGTGGGCCACCGCCACGGCCGTCCTGGAGACCGCCGCCCGCGACACCGGTCTGGAGCTCGTGCCCGACCCGGGCGGGGCGGCCTTCTACGGGCCGAAGATCTCCGTGCAGGCCCGCGACGCCATCGGCCGCACCTGGCAGATGTCGACCATCCAGTACGACTTCAACCAGCCGGCGCGCTTCGGGCTGGAGTACACCGCCGCCGACGGTTCCAAGCAGCAGCCGGTGATGGTCCACTCGGCGAAGTTCGGCTCCCTGGAGCGGTTCTTCGGCGTCCTCACCGAGCACTACGCCGGCGCGTTCCCGCCGTGGCTGGCCCCGGTGCAGGTCGTCGGGATCCCCGTCGCCGACGCCCACGTCGAGCACCTCCAGGGCGTCGCGCAGCTGCTGCGCGCGCGGGGGGTGCGCGTGGAGGTCGACGCCGCCGACGACCGGATGCCCAAGAAGATCCGCACCTGGACCAAGCAGAAGGTGCCGTTCCTGCTCATCGCCGGCGGCGAGGACGTCGAGGCGGGCGCGGTGTCCTTCCGCTACCGCGACGGCAGCCAGCGCAACGGCGTGCCCGTCGAGCAGGCCGTCGCCGAGGTCGTGGACGCCGTCGAGCGCCGCGTGCAGGTCTGACCGTGCAGCAGGACGGCGGGGCGCCGGGCGTCGAGGCGTCGGCGGGGTTCGCGGGAGAGCCCGACGGCTTCGGACGGCTGTGGACCCCGCACCGCATGGCCTACATCACCGGCGGCGACAAGCCCGCCGACCCGCACGACGCGCAGCAGTGCCCGTTCTGCCGGGCGCCCTCGCGCTCGGACGCCGAGGGCCTCGTGGTGCACCGCGGCGAGCGCGCCTTCGTCGTGATGAACCTGTACCCGTACAACCCCGGCCACCTGCTGGTCTGCCCGTACCGGCACGTGTCCAGCTACGTCGACCTCGACGCCGCCGAGCTGGCCGAGTTCACCGCCCTGACGCGCGCGGCCGTCCTCACGCTGCGCGCGGCCTCCGACCCGGCCGGGTTCAACCTCGGCATGAACCAGGGCGCCGTGGCCGGCGCGGGCATCGCCGCCCACCTGCACCAGCACGTCGTCCCCCGCTGGGCGGGCGACGCGAACTTCCTGCCGGTGGTGGCGCGCACCAAGGCCCTGCCGGAGCTGCTGGAGGACACCCGCCGGCGCCTCGCCGACGCCTGGACCAGCACCGACCCGGCCGAGCCCGTGCCCGGCCCGGCCGCCGGCGAGGGCTGAGGCGTGCTCGGCCGCAACGCCCGCGCCCTGGCCGGGCGCGTCTTCACCCCGCCCGCGAAGCTCCTGCTGCGCCTGGGGGTCGGGCCGGACGCGGTGACCGTCACCGGCACCGCCGGCGTCGTCGTCAGCGCCCTGGTGCTGTACCCGCTGGGGCACCTGTTCTGGGGCTCGATCGCGGTGACGTTCTTCGTCCTGTCCGACACCGTCGACGGGATCATGGCCCGGGCGCTGGACCGGCCCGGCCGCTGGGGCGCCTACCTGGACTCCACCCTGGACCGCTTCGGCGACGCGGCCGTCTTCGGCGGCCTCGTCGTCTGGTTCGCCCGCGGCGGCGACTCCCCGCTCACCGCGGGCCTGGCGCTGCTGTGCCTGGTGCTGGGCAGCCTGGTCTCCTACGCCAAGGCCCGCGCCGAGGGCCTCGGCTTCACCGCCGACACCGGCATCGCGGAGCGCTCCGACCGCCTCGTGGCCGTCCTCGTCGCCACGGGCCTGGTGGGCCTCGGGCTGCCCGACGTCGTCCTGCCCGTGGTCCTGGCGCTGCTGGCCGTGGCCAGCGCCGTCACCGTCGTGCAGCGGATGGCCCTCGTGCGGCGCCAGGCCCTCGCCGCGGTCGCCACGCCCGTCCCGCAGGCCCCGCCACCCGCCCCCGACGCGTGAGCGGCCGGCGCGAGGACCTCGTCGCGACGGGTCTGCGCGCGGCGTGGCGCGCGGCCCGGGCCCTGCCCGAGCCCGCGGCGCTGGCGCTGGCGCACGCCGCCGCCGACGTCGCCCACCGTCGCCGGGGCGCGCGCGTCGAGCAGCTGCGCGCCACCCTGCGCCGCGCCCGGCCGGCCGCGGCGCCGGCCGAGCTGGACGCCCTCGTGCGCGAGGGCCTGCGCGCCTACGCCCGCTACTGGAGCGACGTCTTCCGGCTGCCGTCCTGGTCGCGCGAGCGGATCGTGCGCACCGTCCGGCTCGAGGACGCCGGCGGCCTGCGGCGGGTCCTGGCCGACGGTGGCGGGGCGGTGTGCGCGCTGGGCCACCTGGGCAACTGGGACCACGCCGGCGCCTGGGGCGCCCTCCAGCTCGGCCCCGTGACCACGGTGGCCGAGCGCCTGCGCCCCGAGGCCGTGTTCGAGGAGTTCGTCGCCTTCCGCCGCCGCCTCGGCGTCCACGTGCTGCCCCTGGGGGACCCGTCCACCACCGGCGGGCTCGTCCGGGCCGCCCGCGGCGGGCACGTCGTCCCCCTGCTGGCCGACCGGGACCTGTCGGCCACCGGTGTCCCCGTGACGTTCCTCGGGGAGCGGGTGCGCATGGCCGCGGGCCCCGCGGTCGTGGCGCTGGCCGCGGGGGTGCCGCTCTTCCCCGTCGTGGTGCGCACCGAGCCGCTGGCGCGCGGCTCGGCCGCCCGGCGCACCGGCGCCCGGTACGGCGTCGTCGTCGAGGTCGCCCCCGCCGTCGCGGCGCCCCCCGCGCCGCCGGGCGCGCCCGGTGCCCAGCGCCGGCGGGCGGCGGTCGCGGCCATGACGCAGGCGTGCGCCGACGTCCTCGCCGACGGGGTGCGCCGCTCCCCGCACGACTGGCACGTCCTGCAGCCGGTGTTCACCGCCGACGTCACCGCCGGCCCGCCCGCCGGGAGCGCGGGGGAGCGCGCGTGAGGATCGGCCTGGTCTGCCCCTACGCCTTCGACGTGCCGGGGGGCGTGCAGTTCCACGTCCGCGACCTGGCCGAGCACCTGCTCGGCCTGGGCCACGAGGTGCGGGTGCTGGCCCCCGGCGAGGACGGCGACCCGCACCTGCCGCCGTTCGCGGACGCCGGCGGGCGCGTCGTGGCGGTGCCCTACAACGGGTCCGTGGCGCGGCTGTCGTTCGGCCCGGTGACGGCCGCGCGGGTGCGCCGGTGGGTGGCCGAGGGCGGCTTCGACGTCCTGCACGTGCACGAGCCCGTCGCCCCCAGCACGTCCCTGCTGGCGCTGTGGGCGGCGCAGGGACCGCTCGTGGCGACCTTCCACACCGCCAACCTGCGCTCGCGGGCCATGCAGGCGGCCTTCCCGCTGCTGCGGCCCGGGCTGGAGAAGGTCTCCGCGCGCATCGCCGTCAGCGAGGACGCCCGCCGCACGCTCGTCGAGCACGTCGGCGGCGACGCCGTCGTGGTGCCCAACGGCGTCTTCGTCGACGCCTTCGCCACCGCCCCCGCCCGCCCCGCGTGGACCGGGACCGAGCGCGAGCCGGTCGTCGCCTTCGTCGGCCGCCTCGACGAGCCCCGCAAGGGCCTGCCGCTGCTGTGCGAGGTCGTGCCCCGGGTGCGGGCGGTCGTGCCGGGGGCGCGCTTCCTCGTCGCCGGCCGCGGGGACGCCGACGCGGCCAGAGCGCTGCTCGACGACCCCGCGTCGGTGGAGTTCCTCGGTGCCGTCCCCGACGCCGACAAGCGCGCACTGCTGGCCTCCGCCGACGTGTACCTCGCCCCGCACAGCGGCGGGGAGAGCTTCGGCATCGTCCTCGTGGAGGCGATGGCGGCCGGTGCGGCCGTCGTCGCCAGCGACCTGGGCGCCTTCCGGAGGGTCCTCACCGGTCCCGACGGGAGTGGCGAGCCCGCCGGGGAGCTGTTCGCCGTCGGGGACGCGGACGCCGCGGCCGCCGCGGTGCTGCGGCTGCTCGCCGACGGCCCGCGCCGGCGCGCGCTGGCGGCCGCCGGGCAGCGGGCGGCGTGGCGCTACGACTGGTCGCGGGTGGCGGCCGAGGTGCTGGCCGTCTACGAGACCGTGCGGGCCGCGGGGGGTCCCCCGTGACCGGCCCGTCGTGGGCGCTGTGGGTGCTGCTGGCGCTGCTGCTGCTCGCCGTCGCGGCCTGGCACCTGTCGTCGCTGGCCCGGCGCGTCGACCGGCTGCACCACCGCGTGGAGACCAGCCGCGCCGTGCTGGACGCCGAGCTGACCCGCCGGGCGAGCGCCGCCCTGGAGCTGGCGACCTCGGGCGCCCTGGACCCGGCGACCTCGCTGCTGCTGGCCGACGCGGCCACCACCGCCCTCGACGCGCCGCGCACGCCCGCGGCGCTGCGCGAGGCCGCCCACGCCGACGACGTGCAGCGCTGGCGCGCCGAGAGCGTCCTGAGCGACGCCCTGGACCGCGCGCTCGGCGAGGACGCCGACGGCGGGGACGCCGCGGGCCGGCCCGTGCCGGGCGCCGCCGAAGCCGTCGCGCGCGTGCGCCGAGCCGGCCGGCGCGCGCAGCTGGCGCGCCGCTTCCACAACGACGCCGTCGTGCAGACGCTGCGGCTGCGGGGCAAGCGCGTCGTGCGGTGGGGGCGGCTGGCCGGGCACGCGCGGCTGCCCGAGACCGCCGACTTCGACGACGGCACCGGCCGGCCGTGGACGGCCGACGAGGGCGGCGTCCCCGCGCCCGGGGCGGGTGCCGCCGGGGAGCCCGGCACCCGCGGCGGCTCGTAGGATCGTGCGGGCACAGCGCCCCCACCCTCCCCAGCACAGGATCGCGAGGCCGGACCGACCGTGAGCACCGACGTGACCAGCGAGCAGACCACCGGCGGACCCGTCATCGGCACCGACCGCGTCAAGCGCGGCATGGCCGAGATGCTCAAGGGCGGCGTGATCATGGACGTGGTCACCGCCGAGCAGGCGAGGATCGCCGCCGACGCCGGCGCCGTGGCCGTCATGGCCCTCGAGCGCGTCCCCGCCGACATCCGCGCCGAGGGCGGCGTGTCCCGCATGAGCGACCCCGACATGATCGAGTCGATCATCGACGCGGTGTCCATCCCCGTCATGGCCAAGGCGCGCATCGGCCACTTCGTCGAGGCGCGGGTGCTGCAGGCCCTGGGCGTGGACTACGTCGACGAGTCGGAGGTCCTCACCCCCGCCGACTACGCCCACCACATCGACAAGCGCGCCTTCACCGTGCCCTTCGTGTGCGGGGCGACGAACCTGGGCGAGGCGCTGCGCCGCATCACCGAGGGCGCCGCGATGATCCGCTCCAAGGGCGAGGCCGGCACCGGCGACGTGTCCAACGCGGTGACGCACATGCGCACCATCCGCGCCGAGGTCAACCGGCTGCGCTCGATGGCCCCCGACGAGCTGTACGTGGCCGCCAAGGAGATGCAGGCGCCGTACGAGCTGGTCCGCGAGGTCGCCGAGGCCGGGAGGCTGCCCGTCGTGCTGTTCACCGCCGGCGGCATCGCCACCCCGGCCGACGCGGCGATGATGATGCAGCTGGGCGCCGACGGCGTCTTCGTCGGCTCGGGCATCTTCAAGTCCGGCGACCCTGCCCGGCGCGCCGAGGCCATCGTCCAGGCCACGACCTTCCACGACGACCCCGACGTCATCGCGAAGGTCAGCCGCGGGCTGGGCGAGGCCATGGTCGGGCTCAACGTCGAGGCGATCCCCGAGCCGCACCGCCTGGCCCAGCGGGGCTGGTGACCCGCTGGACCCCCTGAGCGGGCACGACCCGCTGGGGCCGGAGTGGGGCACCGCCCCCGACGGCACCCGCACCCGGGACGCCTCCCGCGTCGTCGTCCTCGACGACGCGGGGCGCGTCCTGCTCGTGCGGGGCACCGACCCGGAGCGTCCCGGCGAGGCGTGGTGGTTCACCGTCGGCGGCGGCCGCGGCGCCGGCGAGGCGGCCCGCGACGCCGCGGCCCGCGAGCTGCGCGAGGAGACGGGCCTGGCCGTGGCCCCCGGCGACCTCGCCGGCCCGGTCTGGGTGCGCACCGCCGACTTCCCGTACCTGGGACGCGCGTGCCGGCAGCGGGAGGAGTTCTTCGTGCTGCGCCTGGGCGCCGGTGCGCGGCTGTCGCGCGCCGGGTGGACGGCCCTGGAGCTGGCGACCCTGACCGACGTGCGCTGGTGGCACCCGGACGAGCTGGCCGCCTCGGGCGACACGTACTACCCGGCCGACCTGCCGGCGCTGCTGGCCGACCTGCCACCGGCCTGGTCGGGCCCGCCGCGCGTCATCGGCTGAACCGCCCCGGCGCCGGGCCCGCGAGCGCGCCACCCGCCCCCGGCGCGGCGTGCCCGCGCGCCTACCCTCCTGCGGTGACCACCCCGCCCCCGCCCACGCCCCCGACCGGCGCCCCCGCGGCTGCGGACCGCCCCCTCGTCGGGGTCCTGGCCCTGCAGGGCGACGTGCGCGAGCACCTGGCCGCGCTCGAGGCCGGTGGCGCCCGCGCGGTCCGCGTGCGCCGCCCCGCCGAGCTGGAGGCGGTCGACGGCCTCGTGCTGCCCGGCGGGGAGTCGACGACCATCGACCGGCTGCTGCGCACCTTCGAGCTGCGCGAGCCGCTGCGCCGGCGCGTCGCGCAGGGGCTGCCCGTCTACGGCTCGTGCGCGGGCATGATCCTGCTGGCCGACCGGGTGCTGGACGGCGCGCCGGACCAGCGGACCCTCGGCGGGCTGGACGTCACGGTGCGCCGCAACGCCTTCGGCCGGCAGGTGGAGAGCTGGGAGGAGGACCTCCCGCTGGACGCGCTGACCGGGGACGGCCCGCCGGTGCGGGCCGTCTTCATCCGCGCGCCGTGGGTGGAGGACGCCGGACCGGACGTGGAGGTCCTCGCGCGCGTGGGCAGCGGCCCGGCCGCGGGTAGGATCGTCGCGGTGCGGCACGGCGCTCTGCTGGCGACGTCGTTCCACCCCGAGATCACCGGGGACGACCGGGTGCACCGCGGCTTCGTGGCGATGGTGCGCGAGCGGGTCGGGGGACGGGCGGCGCAGGACGCCTGACGCGGCGAGCCCGAGCAGGTCCCCAGCACGTCCCGAAGCAGGTCCCGAGCACGTCCCGAGCGCGAGCCGGGGCGGACACAGGCGGAGGTAGCACGATGTCCGGCCACTCCAAGTGGGCGACGACCAAGCACAAGAAGGCCGTCATCGACGCCAAGCGCGGCAAGATGTTCGCGCGCCTCATCAAGAACATCGAGGTCGCGGCGCGCACCGGCGGGGGCGACCCGGCCGGCAACCCGACGCTCTTCGACGCCATCCAGAAGGCCAAGAAGTCGTCCGTGCCCGCCGACAACATCGACCGCGCCGTCAAGCGCGGCTCGGGCGCGGAGGCCGGCGGCGCCGACTGGCAGACGATCATGTACGAGGGCTACGGCCCCAACGGCGTCGCCCTCCTCGTGGAGTGCCTCACCGACAACAAGAACCGCGCGGCCATGGAGGTCCGCACGGCCATGACGCGCAACGGCGGCTCGATGGCCGACCCCGGCAGCGTGTCGTACATGTTCAGCCGCAAGGGCGTCGTCGTCATCGGCAAGGAGGGCACGGACCTCACCGAGGACGACGTGCTCACCGCCGTGCTCGAGGCCGGCGCGGAGGAGGTCAGCGACCAGGGCGACACCTTCGAGGTGGTCAGCGAGGCCACCGACCTGGTGGCCGTGCGCGAGGCCCTGCAGGCCGCCGGCATCGACTACGACTCCGCCGACGCCAGCTTCGTGCCCAGCGTGCAGGTGCCGCTGGACGCCGACGGCGCCACCAAGGTGTTCAAGCTCGTCGACGCCCTCGACGACTGCGACGACGTGCAGAACGTGTACGCGAACTACGACGTCTCCGACGACGTCATGGCGGCCCTCGAGGACGCCTGAGCGAGCGCGCCGCCCGGCCCCGCCCCCGCGAGCGTGCGAGGGTGGGGCCGTGCGCGTGCTGGCGGTGGACCCGGGGCTGACCCGCTGCGGCCTGGGCGTCGTCGACTCCGGTCGCGGCCGCCGTCCCGTCGCGGTCGACGTGGGCGTGGTGCGCACCCCGGCGACCGACCCGGTCGAGCAGCGGCTGCTGGCGATCAGCGAGGGCCTGGACGCGTGGCTGGACCGGCACGCCCCGGACGTCGTGGCCGTCGAGCGGGTCTTCGCCCAGTCCAACGTGCGCTCGGTGATGGGCACCGCCCAGGCCGCCGGGCTCGTGCTCGTGGCCGCAGCCCGGCGCGGGCTGCCGGTGGCCATGCACACGCCCAGCGAGGTCAAGGCCGCCGTGACGGGGTCCGGGCGCGCGGAGAAGCAGCAGGTCACCGCGATGGTGACGCGCATCCTCGGCCTGGCGGAGGCGCCGAAGCCCGCCGACGCCGCCGATGCCCTCGCGCTGGCCCTGTGCCACCTGTGGCGCGGCGGGGGCGCCTCCCGGCTGGAGGACGCCGCCCACCGCGCGCTGGTCACCGGCCGGCGCAACGCCTACGCCGAGGCCGAGCGGGCCGCGCGTCGGGCCGGGGCCGTCGCCCGCTGACCGGGCCGACCGGCCCGATCGGCGCCGGGCCGCCGCGCCCGCGCCTCAGCGCACGTGCCGGCGCAGGAAGCCCGTCGTGCGCTCCCAGGCCAGCTCGGCGCTCTCCGGCCGGTAGTTCGGGCGCTCGTCGTTGTAGAAGGCGTGCGGCGCCGGGTACACCTGCAGGTCCACCTCGACGCCGGCCTGCTCGCGCACCCGCTCGGCCATGGCGCGCACCGCGTCCAGCGGCACCGAGGTGTCCTCGGCGCCGAAGTGGCCGAGCACCGGCGCCCGCAGCCCCGTGAAGTCCGTGTCCGGGCCGGGCACGCCGTACCAGGGCACGGCCGCCCCGATCCGCTCCCCCTGCTGCGCGGCGAGGCTGAGCACGAACGCGCCGCCCATGCAGAAGCCGACGGCCCCGACGGTGGCGGAGGTCGTCTCGGGCCGCTGCAGCAGGTACGTCACCGCGCCGGCCAGGTCGCGGGCGGCGCGGTCCGGCGGCAGCTCGGTCATGAAGCGCGCCGCCTCCTCGCTGTCGTGGGTGGTGCGCCCGCCGTACAGGTCGGGGGCCAGGGCGACGAAGCCCTCGGACGCCAGCCGGTCGGTGATCGCGACGACGTGGTCGGTCAGCCCCCACCACTCCTGGACGACCACCACGCCCGGCCCGCCGCCGTCGGCGGGCAGGGCGAGGTAGCCGTGCGCGTGGTCGGCGCCGGCGTCGTCGGTGGCGGGGAAGGTGACGTTCTGGCGCGGGTTCTCGTGCTGCTCGTGGCTCACCGGCCCGACTCTGCCGCCCCGGCGGTGATCGCGCAGCCCGTCGCCCCGCGGTGCCGCGCGCGGGCGGCGCGCCGACGTCCCCCGTGTCGCGGCGCCGCGCTAGCGTGGTCCCGTTCGTACAGGTGTTCGCGCGGGCCCCGCCCGGCGGGTGAGGGGGATCGGTGATCGCGTCGGTGCGCGGGCAGGTGCTCGCCGTGCGGCTGGACTCGGTGGTCGTCGAGGTGGGCGGCGCCGGGATCCTCGTGCAGGCCGCACCGGGCACGCTGGCCGGGCTGCGCGTGGGCGAGGAGGCGATGCTGGCCACGAGCCTGGTGGTGCGCGAGGACTCCCTGACGCTGTTCGGCTTCGCCGACGCCGACGAGCGGGAGGTGTTCGAAGTGCTGCAGACCGTCTCGGGGGTCGGGCCGCGCCTGGCGCTGGCGATGCTCGCGGTGCACCGGCCCGACGGGCTGCGCGCCGCCGTGGCCGCCGAGGACCACGCCGCGCTGGTGCGGGTGCCGGGCATCGGCAAGAAGGGCGCGCAGCGCATCTGCCTGGAGCTGGGCGACCGCCTCGGCCCGCCCTCCGACGGGCCGCTGCCGGCCGCCCCCGCCGCGGCCGCGGACGGCGCCGACCCGCGCACCCAGCAGGTGGTGGACGCCCTCGTCGGGCTGGGCTACCCCGTCAAGCAGGCCGGGGACGCCGTCGACGCGGTCCTCGCCGCCGACGACGCCGGAGCGGACGGCGGGGACGCCGGTGCGCTCGACGTCGCCGCGACGCTGCGCGCGGCCCTGCGCCGGCTGTCGGGCCGCTGATGAGCGGCTACGGCGAGGGTCGCCCCGGGGCGGGGGAGCGGCTGGTCACCGGCGGCGCCGACGAGCGCGAGCGGGCCGCCGAGAGCGCCCTGCGTCCGCACGGGCTGGAGGAGTTCGTCGGGCAGAAGGTGGTGCGCGAGCAGCTCTCGCTCGTCCTGGACGCCGCCCGCGCGCGCGGCGCGCCGAGCGACCACGTCCTCTTCTCCGGCCCGCCCGGCCTGGGCAAGACGACCCTGGCGATGATCGTGGCGTCGGAGATGGGCGCCCCCCTGCGCCAGTCCAGCGGTCCGGCCATCCAGCACGCCGGGGACCTGGCGGCCGTGCTGAGCTCCCTCGACGAGGGCGAGGTGCTCTTCCTCGACGAGATCCACCGCATGGCCCGGCCGGCGGAGGAGATGCTCTACATGGCGATGGAGGACTTCCGGGTCGACGTCGTCGTGGGCAAGGGCCCGGGGGCCACGGCCATCCCGCTGGAGCTGCCGCGGTTCACGCTGGTGGGGGCCACCACCCGCGCCGGCCTGCTGCCCGCGCCCCTGCGCGACCGCTTCGGCTTCACCGGCTACCTGGACTTCTACTCGCCCGAGGAGCTGGTGCAGGTGCTGCGCCGCTCCGCGAGCCTGCTGGGGGTGCAGCTGACGGCCGAGGGGGCCGCGGAGATCGGCGGGCGCTCGCGCGGGACGCCGCGCATCGCCAACCGGCTGCTGCGCCGCGTGCGCGACTGGGCGCAGGTGCGCGGCTCGGGCATCGTCGACCGCCGCGCCGCGCGGGCGGCCCTGGAGGTCTACGAGGTCGACGAGAAGGGCCTGGACCGCCTGGACCGGGCGGTCCTGGACGCCCTGTGCCGCCGCTTCGGCGGCGGGCCGGTCGGGCTGTCCACGCTGGCGGTCGTCGTGGGGGAGGAGGCCGAGACCGTCGAGACGGTCGCCGAGCCGTTCCTCGTGCGCGAGGGGCTGCTGGGGCGCACCCCGCGCGGGCGCGTCGCGCTGCCGCAGACGTGGCAGCACCTGGGGTTGACCCCGCCGCGCGACGCCGTCTGGCAGCTGCCGCTGGACGACGCGGACACCGGGGCGGACACCGGCGCGGAGGACGACGGGTAGCGAGCGGGGCGTGACGCGCCGCGGCGGGCGGCAGGGCCGGACGGGTGAGACGTCTAGACTCGCCGGGCGTCCGGCCGACGCCCGCCCGCGGACCTCCCCCGGGCGGGGCGTGGGCCCGCCGCGCCGGCACGGAGGTCGGCGTGTGCGCCGGTGAGCCGTCGTCCCACCGGTGCGGGAAGGGATGTCGTGGGTGGTGGAGGTGGTGGCCAGCTGGTCTTCCTGCTCCTCATGGTGGGCCTGCTGGTCTTCATGTTCAGCAGGACGCGCAAGCAGCAGCGGGCCCAGCAGGACCTGCAGAACAGCGTCGCGCCGGGGTCGGAGGTCATGACGACCTCGGGCGCGTACGGGACCGTCGTGGACGTGGAGGGCGACGTCGTCACCCTCGAGGTCGCCCCCGGCGTGCGCACGCGCTGGAGCCGCCGGGCGGTGGCGCGGGTCGTGACGGCCGTCGGGCCGGCGCCCGACGCGACCGCGGGCACCCCCGAGGCGGTGGACCCCGCCGAGGCGGGCGTGGACCTGCGCAAGGACCGTCCGGACGAGGCGGGCGGAGCGACGCGCGCCTGATCCGCAGCTGACGTCCTCGGGCACACAGACGTGACTGTTAGGACAAGAAGCGACCACGAACAGTGACAAGCTTGCTCTCGCCGGGGGACCACCCCCGGCGAGAGCCGTCCCGAGGTAACCAGTGTCCAACGACAGGCCACCCCAGCGCGCCCGCCGCGGCGCGCCCATCCGCCGACCCCACCACGGCCGCACCCTCGGGGTGCTCCTGCTCGTGGCGGCGATCCTCTTCGGCGCGGTCGGCGCCGGGGCGATCTGGTCCGACGCCCGCTGGGCGCCCGGTCTCGCCCTCGACCTCGAGGGCGGCACGCAGGTGCTGCTCACCCCGCGCCCGACCGCCGGTGGCGGTGAGGTCACCGAGGACCAGCTGCAGCAGGCGCGCAACATCATCGAGCAGCGCGTCAACGGCACCGGCATCAACGAGTCCGAGGTCAGCATCCAGGGCGGCGAGAACATCGTCGTCTCGATCCCCGGCCAGGCCACCCGCGCCCAGCTGGACCTCATCTCGCAGTCGTCGCAGCTGAGCATGCGCGTCGTGCTGGTCGCCGCCGAGGGCGCTCCCGCCCCGGCCGGGGACCCGGCCGCCGAGGACCCCGCCGCCGGCGACCCGGCCGCGGAGCCGGCGGACCCGGCCGCGGAGCCGGCGGACCCGGCCGACCCCGCGGTGCAGCCGACCGACGAGGCCGACGGCGCGGCGGCCCCGGCAGCGCTGCGCCAGGACACGGCCCCCGAACCCGCCGCCGAGCCGACCGGCGCGCCGGCCCCGGCCGCCCCCGAGGCCTCGCCCGCACCGCCGACGCTGGCCGACGTGGCGACCCCGCGGCCCACCCCCGGGCCGGGCCAGCCCACCGACAGCCCCGCCACCCCGCCGGCCGACGCCAGCGACCAGGCGTGGCTGACCGAGGACGTCGGCCGCCTGTTCACCGAGCTGGACTGCTCGGACCCGGCGAACCTCGCCGGCGGCACCGGCGGGACCGAGGACCCGGCGCTGCCGCTGGTCACCTGCTCGCAGGACGGCTCGGTCAAGTACGTCCTCGGCCCCGCGGAGATCCAGGGCACGCAGCTGACGGGCTCCTCGGCCCGCCAGGCCGTCAACCAGCAGGGCCAGCCGACCGGCGGCTGGGCCGTTGACCTGCAGTTCAACTCCGAGGGCGGTGACGCCTTCGAGGCGCTGACCGCCCGCATCAGCCAGCTGGAGCCCCCGCGCGACCAGTTCGCCGCCGTGCTCGACGGCCTCGTCGTCACGGCACCCTCGGTCAGCGGCACCATCCCCGGCGGCCGCGCCGAGATCACCGGCAACTTCACCCAGGAGAGCGCCGAAGCCCTCGCGCAGCAGCTGCGCTTCGGCGCCCTGCCGCTGTCCTTCGACGTGCAGTCCGAGGAGCAGCTGTCGGCGACCCTGGGCTCGGAGCAGCTGCGCAACGGGATCGTCGCGGGACTCGTCGGCCTGGCCCTCGTCGTGGCCTACTTCCTGCTGCAGTACCGGGCCCTCGGCCTGGTCACCGTCACCGCGCTCGTCGTGGCGGCGCTGCTGAACTGGGGCGTCATCCTGCTGCTGAGCTGGCTGCAGGGCTTCCGCCTCAGCCTGGCCGGCGTGGCCGGCCTCATCATCGCCATCGGCACCACGGCGGACTCGTTCATCATCTTCTTCGAGCGCGTGCGCGACGAGATCCGCGAGGGCCGCGTGCTCACCTCCGCCGTCGAGGCGGGCTGGCGGCGCGCGCGGCGCACGATCCTCATCTCCAACGCGGTCACCTTCATCTCCGCGGTCGTCCTGTACGTGCTGGCCGTGGGCAACGTCCGCGGCTTCGCGTACACGCTGGGCATCACCACGGTCATCGACCTCGTCGTCGTGGCCCTGTTCACCCACCCGGTGGTCGCGCTGCTGGCCCGCACGAAGTTCTTCGGCGGCGGGCACAAGTGGTCCGGCTTCGACCCCGAGCACCTCGGCTCCGTCGTCGCCCGCTCGGCGTGGCGGCACGGGCAGGTGCGCAAGACGGTGGCCCAGCTGCGCGCGGAGGAGCGCGAGAAGGCGCGCGCGGGCGCCGGCGGCGGCGGGGACGTGGAGGGCTCCGCGGGCGGCGGGGCGGCGGGACCGGACGGACCGGCGGCGAGCGAGCGGGGGAACGCCTGATGGGCATGGCGAAGCTGGGCAACCAGCTGTACACGGGCGAGCGGTCCTTCGACTTCGTCGGCCGCCGCAAGCGCTCCTACCTGGTCTCCGGGGTGGTGTTCCTGCTGTCCCTGGTGCTGCTGGTGGTGCCCGGGCTCACCTTCGGCATCGAGTTCGAGGGCGGCTCGGAGTTCCGCGTCAGCGGCGGTGCCGCGGCCGGCGAGCTGGTCGCCGCGGACGCGGTGCAGGAGGTCGTGCCCGGCACGGCCCCGCAGGTCACCACCGTCGGCCAGGGCGACGTGCGCGTGCAGACCGTCGAGCTGGACACCGCCCAGCTGGACGAGGTGCGCGCCTCGCTCGCGCAGGCCTACGACGTGCCGGTCTCGGACGTCACGTCCACGAGCATCGGGCCGAGCTGGGGCGCCAACGTGACCCGCCAGGCCCTCACGGCCCTGGTGGTGTTCTTCGCCATCGTGTCGCTGGTCATGGCCGTCTACTTCCGGGCCCTGGCGATGGCGGGGGCGGCGATGCTGGCCCTCGTCCACGACCTGGTCATCAGCGCCGGGATCTACGCGCTGGTGGGCTTCGAGGTGACCCCGGCGACCGTCATCGGCTTCCTGACGATCCTCGGCTACTCCCTGTACGACACGGTCGTCGTCTTCGACAAGGCCCGCGAGAACACCGACGCGGCCTTCCGGGACCGCGACCGCACCTTCGCCGAAGCCGCCAACCTGGCGATCAACCAGACGGTCGTGCGCTCGGTCAACACCACGGTCGTGGCGATCCTGCCGGTCGCGGCGATCCTGTTCATCGGCGACTTCCTGCTGGGCGCGGGGACGCTGCGCGACATCAGCCTGGCGCTGTTCGTCGGCACGATCGTCGGCGCGGCCTCGTCGGTCTTCATCGCGACGCCGCTGCTGGTGGACCTGCGCCGGCGCGAGCGCGGGGTGCGGGCCCTGGACGCCGAGGTCGCCGAGCGCCGGGCCGCCGCGCCGGAGCCCGTGGGCGCCGGTCCGGCGAGCGGCGCGGCCGGTGCCGGCGGCACCGCGTGAGCGGAGCCCCGCCCCGCGGGTCCGGCGGTCCCGTACCGGACGCCGAGCGCGTGGCGGCGCTGGTCGCCGCGCGGGTGCGCGACGTGGCCGACTTCCCCAGCCCGGGCGTCGCCTTCAAGGACATCGCCCCGCTGCTGGCCGACGCGGCCGCCTTCGCGGCGGTGGTCGGGGCGCTGGCGCAACTGGCCCGCGAACGCGGTGCCACGGCCGTGGCCGGCATCGAGGCTCGCGGCTTCATGCTCGCCGCCCCCGTGGCCGAGCGCAGCGGCCTGGGCTTCCTGCCGGTGCGCAAGGCGGGCAAGATGCCGCCGCCGGTGCTGCGCCGGGAGTACGAGCTGGAGTACGGCTCGGCGGCCGTCGAGCTGCGCAGCGACCTCGTCGGCGCCGGGGACCGGGTGCTCGTCGTCGACGACGTCCTGGCCACCGGCGGCACGGCCCGCGCGGCGTGCGACCTGCTGGAGGAGGCGGGTGCGCGGGTCGCCGGGGTGGCGGTGCTGCTGGAGCTGGCCGCGCTGGGCGGCCGGGCCCGCCTGACGGCCGACTGCACCGCCCTGCTCGTCGTCTGAGCCCACCCGGCGCGGGGTCCGCACGGGTGGTGGCGCCCGCGCGGGACACCCGCGGCGGCCCGGCTCCTAGACTGGTCGGGATCGAGAGTGGAGGACGCCATGGCGGACGGCACCGACAGCACCGGCGTCGGCGTGCGCCCGGACCAGCCCGGGCCCGCGGGGCCCGCGCGCCCGGGCGCCGCGGGCGGCGGCGCCGTGGACGGCGCGGACGGCGCGGCGGCACCCCTGCCGGCCCCCGCCGAGCCCGCCGAGCAGGCCGGCGCCCGCCGCGGCCCGCGCCCGGCGGAACCGGCGCACACCGGGCCGGTGACGGCCGGCCGGATGCTCTCCCGGCTGGCGCGCTTCGGCCAGCACCGCCAGCCCAGCGTCTCCCCGGTGCTGGAACCCCTGCTGCGCACGGTGCGCACCACCCACCCCAAGGCCGACCTGTCGGTGGTCGAGCGCGCCTTCCAGCGTGCCGAGCGCGCCCACGACGGGCAGCGCCGCAAGTCCGGCGACCCCTACATCACGCACCCCGTGGCGGTCGCCACGATCCTCGCCGAGCTGGGCATGACGCCCTCCACGCTGGCCGCGGCGCTGCTGCACGACACGGTCGAGGACACCGACTACTCCCTGGACGACCTGCGCCGCGACTTCGGCGACGAGATCGCCCTGCTCGTCGACGGCGTCACGAAGCTGGACAAGGTCACCTACGGCGAGGCGGCCCAGTCCGAGACGGTCCGCAAGATGATCGTGGCGATGGCCAAGGACATCCGCGTCCTGGTCATCAAGCTGGCCGACCGCCTGCACAACGCCCGCACCTGGCGGTACGTGTCCGCCTCCTCGGCCGAGCGCAAGGCGCGCGAGACGCTGGAGATCTACGCGCCGCTGGCGCACCGGCTGGGCATGAACACCATCAAGTGGGAGCTGGAGGACCTGTCGTTCGCGACGGTCTACCCCAAGCGCTTCGACGAGATCGTGCGCCTGGTCGCCGAGCGCGCGCCCGCGCGCGAGGAGTACCTGGCCGGGGTGCGCCACCAGATCGACGAGGACCTCAAGGCCGCGCGCATCCGGGCCACCGTGACGGGCCGGCCGAAGCACTACTACTCGATCTACCAGAAGATGATCGTCCGCGGTCGCGACTTCGCGGAGATCTACGACCTGGTCGGCGTGCGGGTCCTGGTGGACTCCGTGCGCGACTGCTACGCCGTCCTCGGCGCCCTGCACGCGCGGTGGAACCCGGTCCCCGGCCGGTTCAAGGACTACATCGCGATGCCCAAGTTCAACATGTACCAGTCGCTGCACACGACGGTGATCGGGCCGCAGGGCAAGCCCGTCGAGGTGCAGATCCGCACCCACCTCATGCACCGGCGCGCCGAGTACGGCGTGGCCGCGCACTGGAAGTACAAGGACGACGCGGGCACCCCGGGCAGCGGCCGGGGCGGGGAGATGACCTGGCTCAAGCAGGTCATCGACTGGCAGCAGGAGATGGCCGACCCCAGCGACTTCCTCGACTCGCTGCGCTTCGAGATCAACGCGAGCGAGGTGTTCGTCTTCACGCCCAAGGGCGACGTCATCGCGCTGCCGGCCGGCTCGACACCGGTCGACTTCGCCTACGCCGTCCACACCGAGGTCGGCCACCGCACGATGGGCGCGCGGGTCAACGGCAAGCTCGTGCCCCTGGAGTCGGCGCTCGACAACGGCGACCTGGTCGAGGTGTTCACCTCCAAGGCCGACGGCGCCGGACCCAGCCGCGACTGGCTGACGTTCGTCAAGAGCCCGCGGGCGCGGAACAAGATCCGCCAGCACTTCTCCAAGGAGCGGCGCGAGGAGGCCATCGACTCGGGCAAGGAGGCCATCGCCCGGGCGATGCGCAAGCAGCACCTGCCGCTGCAGCGCCTGATGTCGCACGACTCGCTCCTGCAGGTCGCGCGCGACCTGCACTACAGCGACGTGTCCGCCCTGTACGCGGCGGTGGGGGAGAGCCACGTCTCCGCCCAGCACGTCGTGGACCGGCTCGTGGTGGCCGTCGGCGGGGAGGCCGCCGCCGAGGAGGACCTGGCCGAGTCGACCACGCCGGGCCGGGCGCCGCGCACCTCGCGCGGCGCGCACGACGCCGGGGTCGTCGTCAGCGGCAGCGGCGACGTGTGGGTGAAGCTGGCCCGCTGCTGCACCCCGGTGCCGGGCGACCCCATCATCGGGTTCGTCACGCGCGGTGCCGGCGTCTCGGTGCACCGCGCGGACTGCGACAACGTCGACCGGCTGCGCGAGGAGCCGGAGCGCATCGTCTCCGTGACGTGGGCCGACAGCGCCTCACGCCTGTTCCTGGTGCAGATCCAGGTGGAGGCCCTGGACCGGGCGCGGCTGCTGTCCGACGTGACGCGCGTGCTGTCCGACAGCCACGTCAACATCCTGTCCGCGACGGTCAGCACGAGCCGGGACCGGGTGGCCCTGTCGAAGTTCTCCTTCGAGATGGCCGAGCCGAGCCACCTCGGGCACGTGCTGGCCGCCGTGCGGCGGGTCGACGGCGTCTTCGACGCCTACCGCGTCATGGCCTCGCGCCCGCGCACCTGACGCCGCCCGGCCCGCCCGGCCCGCCCGGGTCACGCGGGTGCCGCGGCCGGCTCGAGCGCCACCCGCGCGGCGCGGACCCCGCGCCGACGCCGCGCGCCCTCGGTGGCCCGCTGCACGTCGGCGGGGTCCAGGCCCTCCGGGCACGAGGCCAGCAGGGCCCCGCGCACCCGTCCCGCCCGCCCGGGCGCCGTGCGCGCCACGTCCACCAGGGTGCGCGCGGGGGTGGTGACGAGCAGACCGCCGACCTCGAGGAGGTCGGTGCGCGGCGGACGGCAGCGGGTGCGCTCGACCGGCAGCCCGGCGCGGGCGGCCAGCACCTGCGCGCGCGGACCGCCCGCTACCCACAACCGCTCCGGCACGCCGGCGGCGGCGCCGGCGTGCACCCAGGCCGCCGTCGGGCCGACGACCACCGCGCCCGCCCCGACGAGCAGGGCCAGGGCGCGCGCCCGCGTCGCCGCGTCCAGCGGCGCACCGGCGGCGACGACCACGTCGGCGACCAGGACGTGCAGCAGGCCGTCGCGCACGTCGCGGGCCGTGCCGGGGCGCTCCGCGGGGACCGGGCGCCACGGCAGGGTCGGGTCCGGCCGGTGCCCGCGCTGCAGCACCTCGCGCAGCCAGCGGTGCGGGTCGCCCGTCACCACCGGGTCCGCGTCAGCGGGTCCGGTGGTGACGGGCGGAAGGTCGGTCAGGAGGTCGGTCGGGAGGGCTCCGGGTCCGTCGAGCACCCCCGCAGTCCAGCCCACCCCGGCACCGGCACCGCCCTCCCGACCCGGCCGTCTGTGGACGGCCGGGTCGAGCGGTCCCTGGGGACCCCGGTGCTCAGCCCCGGACGTCGCGCAGCGTGGCCTGCGCGGCCTGCAGCCACTCGCGGCGCGTGCGCAGGGCTTCTTCCGCGCGGGCGAGGCGGCGGGCGTCACCGCGGCTGCGCGCCTCCTCCACGTCCGCCTCCAGGTCGCGGATGGCCGCCTCCAGCTGTCCGGCCACACCGCTGGCGCGCGCCGTCTTCTCCGGGTCGCTGCGTCGCCAGCGGGCCTGCTCGGCGTCGCGCACGGCGTTCTCCACGACCCGCAGGCGCGCCTCGATCCGCCCGAGGTCGCCGCGGGGCACCTTGCCGGCCGCCTCCCAGCGCTCCTGCACGCTGCGCAGGGCGCTCTTGGCCGCGCCGAGGTCCTTGACCGGCAGGATGGCCTCGGCCTCCACGAGCAGCTGCTCCTTGACCTCCAGGTTGGCGCGGAACTCGTGGTCGACCTCGTCGTTGGCCGCGGAGCGGGCGGCGTAGAAGACGTCCTGCGCGGCGCGGAAGCGGTCCCACAGGGCGTCGTCGTCCTTGCGGCCCAGCCGCCCGGCCGCCTTCCAGCGGTCCATCAGCGCCCGGTAGGCGTTGGAGGTGCCGCGCCAGTCGGTGGAGGTGGACAGCGCCTCCGCCTCGGCGACGAGCTTCTCCTTCTCGGCGCGGATGCCGGCGCGCTGCTCGCCGAGCGCGGCGAAGTGGTGCCGGCGCTTCTTGTCGAAGGCGCTGCGGGCGTGGCTGAACCGCTTCCACAGCTCGTCCTCGCTGCGCTTGTCCAGCCGACCTTCGCGCTGGGCGGCCTTCCACTCCTCGAACAGGGTGCGCAGCCGCTCGCCGGACTGGCGCCACTGCACCTTCTCGGGGTCCTGCTCGGCGATCCGCTCGGCCTCCTCGACGATGGCCGTGCGGGCGGTGCGCAGGCGCTCGCGGTTGGCGGCGCGGGCGCGGTCGGCGGCGGCGCGCGCCTCGTCGGCCACCGTGGCCAGGGCCTCCACGCGCGCGGCGAGCCCGTCCAGGTCGCCGACGGCGCGCGTCTCGGCGAGCGCCGTCCGCAGCCCGCTGACGCCGGCGACGATCTCCTTGCCGCCCAGCTCGGTGCTGCGCAGGCGCTGCTCGAAGAGGTCGACCTGGGCGACGAGCTCCTCGTACTTGCGCACGAAGTAGGCGAGCGCCTCCTCGGGCGTGGCGTCCGGGTACTGCCCGACCTCGTGCTCGCCGTCGTGGCGGCGCACCCAGACCGTGCCGGCCTCGTCCACGCGGCCGAAGGCGGCCGCGGCCTCGCGGTCGACGCTCGTGTGCGGGAGGTCGGCGGCGTGGTGCTCGAGCGCGGCCGGGCCCGGAGCGGGCGCGGCGGGGGCCGCGGGACGCGCGGCCAGGGCCGCCGGGCTGGGCGCGGGGCGGGGGACCGGGCGCGGAGCGGGCGCCGCCGCGTCCCCCACGGGCTCGGCCGCGTCCCCCACGGGCTCGGCGGGCGCGTCGCTCACGGGCTCGGCGGGCGCGTCGCTCACGGGCTCGGCGGGCTGCTCGGCCGGGCGATCACCGGTCTGCCCGGCGGCTCCCTCGCCCGTCCCGGCGTCGGCGGCGCCCTCCGGCGCGTCCTGCCCCCCGGACCCCTCCGCGGGTTCGCCGGAGCCGGTGGGCCCGTCGAGGACGCCGGGGGCGCCGGGGGCGTCGGGGGCGCCGTCCTGGGGCTCCGGGGTCGGGTCGGGACGCTGGGTGTCCGGGACGTCCGCGGGGGACACCGGCTCCTGGGGGTGCTCGCTCACGCGGGCCAGTCTAGGTGCGCTACCCCCGGACGGCGCAGGCCCTGACGCGGTGTGCCGACGACCTCGCGCAGCGTCGGTACCGGCGGACTGCCGCTGCCGTCCCCGGGCGCCCGCCGGGCGGCACCCGCCGGAGGCCCTAGGCTCGCCCGGTGCTCGTGGAGTCCCTGGAGGCCACCGCGTTCGGGACCAACTGCTACGTCCTGGCCCCGCAGCGCGGGGAGGAGTGCGTCGTCGTCGACCCCGGCGTGGGCGTGGCCGACCGGCTGGCCGAGCTGCTGCGCCGGCACCGGCTGCGGCCCGCGGCGGTGCTGCTGACCCACGGCCACCTCGACCACGTGCACTCCGTCACCCCGGTGTGCGGCGCGCACGGCGTGGCCGCCACCGTCCACGCCGACGACCGCCACCGCCTGCGCGACCCGCTGGCCGGCCTGGGCCCGCAGCTGCGGGCCGCGCTGGCCGCCTCCGGCGGCGCGGGCGCCTGGCGCGAGCCCGACGACGTGGTCACGGTCACCGACCGCGCCCGGCTGGAGGTGGCCGGCCTGCGCGTGGACGTCTCGCACGCCCCCGGGCACACGGAGGGCTCGGTCCTGTTCTCCGTCTCCCGCCCCGGCGAGCCGGACCTCCTGCTGGCCGGGGACGTCCTCTTCGCGGGGTCGATCGGGCGCACCGACCTGCCCGGCGGGGACCACCGGGCGATGCTGCGCAGCCTGCTGACCCGCGTCCTGCCCCTCGACGACGCCACCGACGTGCTGCCCGGCCACGGGCCGGCCACGACGATCGGGCGCGAGCGCCTCACCAACCCCCACCTCGTGCAGCTGGCCGCAGCTGCCGGAACGGAGCAGCAGTCCTGATGGCCGCGATGGCACGCCCCCGCCCGCTGTCCGGGTACCCCGAGCTCGGCCCCGCCCAGCGCATCGTCGAGCAGCAGGTGCTGGACACCCTGCGCGGGGTGTTCGAGCTGCACGGGTTCACCGGCATCGAGACCCGCGCGGTCGAGCCCCTGTCGCAGCTGCTGCGCAAGGGCGAGATCGACAAGGAGGTCTACGTCGTGCGCCGCCTGCACGAGGACCCCCGCTCCGGCGGCGTCCCGGCCGCCGAGGAGGACGGCGCCGCCGCGGCCGCGGACGTCCTGGCGCTGCACTTCGACCTGACGGTGCCCTTCGCCCGCTACGTGGTGGAGAACGCCGGGACGCTGCAGTTCCCCTTCAAGCGCTACCAGCTGCAGAAGGTGTGGCGCGGCGAGCGCCCCCAGGAGGGCCGCTACCGGGAGTTCTTGCAGGCCGACATCGACGTCGTGGGCCGCGACGTCCTGCCGTCCCACTACGAGGCGGAGATGGCCGCCGTCATGTCCGAGGCGCTGACGGCCCTGCCGCTGCCGGCGCTGCGCATGCAGGTGAACAACCGCAAGCTCATCGAGGGCTTCTACCGCGGCGTCGGCGCGGCCGACACCGCCGCCGTCATGCGCGCGGTGGACAAGCTCGACAAGGTCGGTCCGGACGGCGTGCGCGCCGAGCTGACCGCCGCGGCGGGCCTGTCGGAGGAGCAGGCCGACGCGTGCCTGGCGCTGGCGGGCCTGTCCGGCGACGACCCGACCGTCCTGGACCGGGTGCGGGCCCTCGGCGTCTCCGACCCGCTGCTGGAGGAGGGGATCGCCGACCTCGGCGCCGTGCTGGAGGCCACCGCCTCCCTGACGGGGGAGCGCTTCTCCGTCGTCGCAGACCTCAGCGTGGCGCGCGGGCTGGACTACTACACGGGCACCGTCTACGAGACGCGCATGAGCGGCTTCGAGTCGCTGGGCTCCATCTGCTCCGGCGGCCGCTACGACGCGCTGGCCTCGGACGGGCGCTCGACCTTCCCGGGCGTCGGCATCTCCTTCGGGGTGACGCGCGCGCTCGTGCCGCTGCTGGGCCGCGGTCTGCTGCGCGCCTCGCGCAGCACCCCCACGTGCGTCCTCGTCGCGCTCGTCGACGAGGAGGGCCGCGCCGCGGCCCGGCGCACGGCCGCGGCGCTGCGCGCGCGGGGGATCGCCGCCGAGGTGCACCCGGACGCGGCGAAGTTCGGCAAGCAGATCCGCTTCGCCGAGCGGCGCGGCATCCCGTTCGTGTGGTTCCCCGGTGCCGCCGACGGCGGCGGGGACCAGGTCCGCGACATCCGCTCCGGTGAGCAGGTCGACGCGGTCGCGGACGCCTGGGCGCCGCCCGAGCAGGACCTGCGGCCCCGGGTCGTCGCCGGCTGAGGGTGCGCCGGCCTGGTGCGCCCGGCCCCGGCTTGCCGGGCCGGCACCGCGGTGATCTGCTCGGCGCGTGGGCAGCGGAGCCGGTCCGGCGACCGCGCCGCGGGTCGTGCCGACGGCGGCGCGCTCGCGGGCGTGGATGGTGTCCCGCCGGGTCCTGGTGCTGCTCCTCGTCGTCTTCGTGGTGCTCGGGGGGACGGGACTGCTCGGCGTGCGGGACGCCGTCGCGCGGGCGTCCGGGGACGGGTGCGTCCTCGAGGTGCGCTACCCGCGCGTGGCCCGGGCGGGGCTGGACGTGCCGCTGCGGTACTCGGTCTCCTGCGCCCGGCCGCTGCCCGGGCAGGTCGTCCTGGGCGTGAGCCAGGACTACGCGACGATGTTCGAGGCGCAGGGCTTCGCGCCCGAGCCCGAGAGCCAGTCCGGCGACGGGACCACGACCTGGTTCACCGTCGCCGTCGAGCCGGGATCGCGCGACCTGGTCCTCGACGTGGACACCTACGTGCAGCCGTCGAGCCAGCGCGGCCGCGAGGCGGAGGTGGTCCTCCGGCTGGAGGACCGCGAGGTGGCGCGCACCTCGTTCCGCACGACCCTGCTGCCGTGAGGAGGAGGCCGTGGAGATCGTCGTCCGGGCCGTCGTGGTGTTCGCGTTCCTGTGGTTGCTCACCCGCGTCGTCGGGCGCTCGACGCTGGGGGAGCTGACGACGTTCGAGCTGCTCCTGTTCGTGACCATGGGCGACCTCGTGCAGCAGGCGGTCACGCAGCAGGACTACTCGCTGACCGCGGGGCTGCTGGCGGTGAGCGTCTTCGCCGTCCTGACCGTCGCCCTCTCGTGGACGACCTGGCGCTTCCCGCGCACCCGGCCGGTGCTGCAGGGGACGCCGCTGGTCCTCGTGCGCGACGGCGAGCCGGTGCTGGAGGCGCTGCGCAGCGAGCGCCTGTCGCTGGACGAGCTGCTCGCGGCGGCGCGCCAGCAGGGGGTGCGCGGCTTCGCGGAGATCGACCTGGCGGTGCTGGAGGTCAACGGCCGCCTGTCGTTCTTCCGGCGCAGCGGAGCCCCGGGGGACGGTGCGGGCGCCACCGAGCCGCCGCCCGCGGGCACCTGAGCGCGGCGGCCCGCGCGCGCCGCTCCCGTCAGCGCCCCGCGCCGCTCACCGCCCCCGCCGGCCGGGGCCCGCGGGGGTGCGCCAGCGCGGCCAGGCGGCGCAGGTCCCCCGACAGCCCGTCGGGCGCCCGGCCGCTGCGCCGGCCGCTGGTGAGGACGGGCTCGCCCGTCGTCGCCACGACCCGCCCGCCCGCGGCGGCCACGGCCTCCACCAGGGCGACGTCCTCGCCCACGGCCACGTCGGGGAACCCGCCGGCCGCCAGGTAGCGGTCGGCGCGCACCCCCAGGTTGGCCCCGTGCACGTGCGGGTGACCGTCCTCGCCGACGGCGGCGCGGTAGGCGGCCAGCCAGCGCGCGGGCGGGCGGGCCAGCCGCACGGTGCCGCGCACGAGGTCCGCGCCGGCGGCGGCGAGCAGCAGCTGGTGGCGCAGCCAGCCGGGCGGCACCCGGCTGTCCGCATCGGTGCAGGCGATCCAGACGGCAGCCGGGTACGCGACCGGTCCGGGCGCGGCGGCCAGGTCGCCCAGCGCGACCCGCACGCCCGCCGCCCGCGCCGCGCCGGCGCTGCCGGCCGCCACCTGCACGACGCGGGCACCGGCCGCCGCGGCCACCGCGGCGGTGCGGTCCCGGCAGCTGTCGGCGACCACGACGACGTCCGCGGGTGTCCTGGCGGCGGCGACCGCGCGGTCCAGGGCGGCCAGGCACCGCGGCAGGCGCCGCTCCTCGTCGCGCGCGGGCACGACGACGAGGACGCGCGCCACCGGCGGCGCGGCGGGGCTCACGGGACGAGCCCGCCCGCCCGGGCGACGGAGACGGCCGGCACGGGCACGAGCACGTCCAGGAGGAAGTCCTCCTCGACGTGGGAGACGAGGACCTCCAGCCCCGGCTCGGCCCGCAGCACCCGGTGCACCTCGTCGCCGGTGACGGGCTGGTCGACCGAGCGGTGCCGCCAGTGGCAGGCCACGAGCACCCCGTCGTGGGCCAGCGCGCCGGCGGCGAGCGCCGCGAGCCGGCGCAGGTCGGCGTGGTCGCAGTAGTAGGCGACCTCCGAGAGCACCACGAGGTCGTAGCGCTCCTCCGGCGCGGCCGTCCCCGGGGCGCTCGCGGGCCACTGCCCGGGGACCGTGGCGGGGACGACCTCCACGGGCACCGGCTGCCCGCCGGGCAGCAGCGGCGGGTCCGCGGCCAGGCGCGCCCGGGCGCGCTCGACGACGCTCGCGGAGGCGTCGCAGGCCAGCAGCCGGTCGCTGCGCGCGGCCAGCTCGGCCGTCAGCACCCCGGTGCTGCAGCCGACCTCCAGCGTGCGGCGGAACCGCTGCCGCGGCAGGCAGGCCAGCAGCAGGGCCCGCTTGCGCTGCTCGTACCAGCGGTCCTGCACGCCCCACGGGTCCTCGTCGTGGCGGGCGTAGAAGTCCTCGAACCAGGCCGCCCCCAGGGTCCCGGACACGACCGGGGTGCCCTCGGCCCGCTCGTCGTCGGCGGCCGGTGACGGCTCCGGGGCGAAGAACAGCTCCGCGGGCCGGGTGAAGTGCTCCAGCAGCCGCGGGGGCAGCAGGACCTCGTCGCCGGGCCGGTCGGACAGCGGGGCGACCTGGCTGACGTGCTCGGCCAGCGCGGAGCGCTTGCGCTCCAGCACCGGTGCGGGCAGCGGCAGCCGCAGGGCGCGGGCCCAGGGCAGGCGGGCGTCACCGGGCTCGGCCCAGTGCCACGCCCACACGGGGTGGTGCAGCAGGCGCGCGCCCGCGGCCGCGGCGGCGCGCCCGGCGGCCTCCCCGGCCGCGGCGTGGTCGGGGTGGCCGTCGCCGGTCCACACGCCGACCACGAGCGCTCCGGGAGCGTCCGGGGTGCCCGCGGTCCCGGCGGCGGGGGCGAGCAGGCCGGTGACGGCGGCGGTGACGGCGTCGACGTGCGCGGTCAGGGCGCCGTCGGGCAGGCCGAGGTGGTGCACGCGGGCGGCGGGGTCCAGCACGGCCACGGCGCGCCGGACCTCCTCGGCGCGCAGCCGGGCCAGCCGGGCCGGCGGGTGGGTGGGCGAGCACGGGTGGGAGGCGTCGCCGTCGGTGGCGACGACGACGTCGACACGGGCACCGGCGTCGGCCGCGGTGGCGACCAGCCCGCCGGCGCCGAGGGTCTCGTCGTCGGGGTGGGCGGCCACGACGACGAGGTGCTCCAGGCCGGTCAGGTCCACCTCGGGCAGCTCGTGCAGCCACGGCCACGCCGACCACCGCGCCGCGCTGGTGCCGGGACCGGAGGCCGTGAACTCCGGGACGCCGGCACCGGGTGCGCCGCCGCTCACCGCGGCCACCCGGACCCGTCCTGCGCGGGATCCGCGAGGTCCCCGCCGAGCGCGGCCACGTCGCGCTCGGCGTGGTGCTGGCGCAGGTACACGGTCAGGTCCGCGACCCGGGCGGCGTGCTCGGCGTCCAGGGTCAGCGGCGCCGGGCCGAGCGCGTGCCCGGTGCGGGCCAGCACGGCCTCGGCGGCCGCGGCCACCACGGAGCGGGTCCGCAGCGCCAGCCGGGCGCCCGCCGCCCCGGCCGCGCGGCCCGCGTCGACCTCGGCGGCGGCGTGCTCCAGCGCCAGCCGCGAGCGCCACAGGTCCAGGTCGTTCTCGCCGGCGTGCCAACGGGCGACCTGGTCCGGCTCGCGCCCGCCCGGGGCGGTCAGGGACCGCCCCAGCGCGGCGGCCACGGCGCTCGCACCGCCGTACCAGCAGGCCGCCACGCCGGCGCCGCCGTGCGCGAAGCCGGGCCGGTGCAGGTACCAGCCGTCCTCGCCGACGGGCGTGGCCGCCACGTCGTCGAAGTCGACCGGGCCGCTGGCGACGGCCCGCAGGCCGCGCGCGTGCCAGGCGCCCGGCACGACGCGCACGTCGGCGCCGCGCAGCGAGACCGCGAACAGGCGCCGGCCGGTGGGGGTGCGGGCCGTCACGAGGGCGTGCGAGAGGGCGCCGGCCAGCGAGCACCAGGGCTTGCGCCCGCTCAGCCGCCAGCCCGTGCCGCCGGGGCCGCCGACGCCGTCGGGGCGGGCGTCCAGCCGGGTGCCGGCCGCCTCGGCGGCGAAGACGCCCCACGTGGAACCGGGCGGGGCCAGGTCGGTCGCGCCGGCCTCGGCCAGCACCGCGAGGGCGTCGGTGTGGGCCTCCACGACACGGGCCAGCGTCAGGTCCCGCGCGGCCAGGCGGGCCAGCTCCTGCCAGCGCGCCAGGGTGCGCCCGGCACCGGGCAGCGGCAGGTCGGAGCGGGCGAGGGCGGCGGCCAGCGCCGCCTCCACGTGCGCCGCGTCGGAGACGGCCGCCCCGCCGCCGGGGTCCGCGGGGACGTCGGGGGGCGCGGTCGGGTTCGGCGCGGGCTGCACGGTGGCCTCCGGTCCGGCTCGGGAGCGCCGGGCAGCGGACCGGCGGCCGCTCGGGTGTCGACGGCTCCGCGACCGTAACCAGCGCCCCGGTGCGCCGCACGACGAGCGCCCGGCCCGGCCGGGGGGTGACCGTGCGCGACGGTTCACCCGAACGCCCGCTGCGAGCCGCTTCAGGTCCGCCGGGGCGTGACCGATGCGTACGGGGTCAGTGATGGACGGCGGCACCCGCGGTCCAGACCCTCCTCCGGAAGGACCGCGCCCCATGGCCAACGTCGACGCCACCCTCAAGGCCGCCCTCGAGATCGACGGCGCGACCGCCGTCGCGCTCGTGGACTACGAGAGCGGCATGTCCCTGGGCCAGGCCGGTGGCGGCAGCGTCGACCTCGACGTCGCCGCCGCGGGCAACACCGACGTCGTGCGCGCCAAGCTGCGCACGATGCAGCGCCTGGGCATCAACGAGCAGATCGAGGACATCCTCATCACGCTCGGCACGCAGATCCACCTGATCCGCCTCATCCAGAGCCAGTCCGGCCAGGGCCTGTTCCTGTACCTGGTCCTGAAGAAGGACTCCTCGAACCTGGCCATGGCCCGTCGCCAGCTCACCATCCTGGAGCGCGACCTGGCCATCTGAGCCGCCCGCCGGAGCAGTCCGGCACGGCTCAGCGGGTCGACGCACCGGGGCACCCACCGGTCCCGCCGTCCCACCCGTCCCACCGCCGCGCGGCACCGCGCGGCCGCCAGGAGGCAGCGCGTGAGCAGCCCCGTCAAGGTCGTCGTCACCGGTCCGTTCGGCGCCGGCAAGACGACGTTCGCCCGCTCGCTGTCGCCCGGCGGCCTCGTGACCACCGAGACCGGCGTCAGCGACGAGACCGCCGCGCTGAAGACGTCCACCACGGTGGCGCTGGACCACGCGAGCGTCGAGGTCGCGCCGCCGCCCGGCGCCGCCTGGCCGGCCCGGCGCGTGTCGCTGTTCGGCACCCCCGGCCAGGAGCGGTTCCGCTTCACCTGGGAGCTGCTGGCCCGCGGAATGGACGGCTACCTCGTCCTCGTCGACGCCAGCCGCGCTGCCAGCGTCGCCGAGGCCGCCGGCATCGTCGCCGCCTTCGCCCGCCTCGCGCCGGCCGTCCCGCGCCTGGTCGCCGTGAGCCGCTGGGAGCGGCCCGCGGCCACCCGCGCCGCCCTGGCGCAGCTGCTGGGCACCTCCCCGCAGGCCCTCGTGGCCTGCGACCCCCGCGACCCGGCGCAGTGCACGGCCGTCCTGCAGGTCCTGCTGGACGGTGTCCACGTCCTGGCCACCCGCCCACCCGCCCCCGCGGCGGCCCCCACGACCGCCCAGCCCGCCACCGACGGAGCACCCGCATGATCGTCAAGCAGCACGCCCTCCGGGTCTCGGCCGCGCTGCGGCGCGAGATCGACGGCGTCCGCCGGGTCGTCATCGCCCGCACCGACGGCCTCGCGTTCGCCGACGACGGCCCCGAGCACGACCACGAGGCGACGGCCGCGATCACCGCGACCGTGCTGGGCATCGCCCAGCGCGCGGCCGCCTCCAGCGGGCTGGGGGACTTCCGGACCACGACGGTGCGCGGCGCGGACGGGTGCCTGGTCGTGCACGCGGTGGACTCCACGCACCTGCTCGCGGTCGTCACGGACCCGATGGTCAACCTCGTGCTGCTGGACCGGGTGGCCGCCCGCCTCGTGGGCGACCTCGCCGGCGCCGAGGCCGGGGCGGTCCCCGCGCGCTGACGCGGGTCCCACCGGCCCCGTCCGCGGCCTCGTCCGCGACCTCGTCCGCGACCTCGTCCCCGGCATCGTCCGCGGCGACGGCCCGCGGTGACGGTCCGTAGGATCGTCCGGGCGCGAAGGACGCGCCGGGACGACAGGAGGGACCCCCGTGCTCCGCACCCACGAGGCCGGCACGCTGCGCGCCGGCCACGCCGGCCAGACCGTCACGCTCACCGGCTGGGTGGCGCGCCGGCGCGACCACGGCGGGGTGGCCTTCCTCGACCTGCGCGACGCCTCGGGCGTGGTGCAGGTCGTCGCGCGCGACGAGGTCCTCGACGCCGGCGGCGCGCACGAGCTGCGCAACGAGTACTGCGTGCGCGTCACGGGCCGGGTGCGGGTGCGCCCGGAGGGCAACGAGAACCCGAACCTGCCCACGGGCGCCGTCGAGGTCGACACCGAGGCGCTGGAGGTCCTCTCCGAGGCCGCGCCGCTGCCCTTCCAGGTCGACGACCGCATCGACGTCGGCGAGGAGGTGCGCCTGAAGCACCGCTACCTCGACCTGCGCCGCAGCGGCCCCGCGGCCGCCCTGCGCCTGCGCAGCGCCGTGAACAAGGCGGCCCGGGAGGTCCTCGACGCGCACGCCTTCACCGAGGTCGAGACGCCGACCCTGACCCGCTCCACCCCCGAGGGCGCCCGCGACTTCCTCGTCCCCGCGCGCCTGGCGCCGGGTTCCTGGTACGCGCTGCCGCAGAGCCCGCAGCTGTTCAAGCAGCTGCTCATGGTCGCCGGCCTCGAGCGGTACTACCAGATCGCCCGCTGCTACCGCGACGAGGACTTCCGCGCCGACCGGCAGCCGGAGTTCACCCAGCTCGACGTCGAGATGAGCTTCGTCGAGCAGGACGACGTCATCGCCCTGGCCGAGGAGGTCCTGGTGGCGCTGTGGCGGCTCGTCGGCGTCGAGCTGCCCACGCCCCTGCCGCGCACCACCTACGCCGAGGCGATGGCCCGCTACGGCAGCGACAAGCCGGACCTGCGCTTCGGCGTCGAGCTGACCGACTGCACGGAGTTCTTCGCCGACACCTCCTTCCGCGTGTTCCAGGCCCCCTACGTCGGCGCCGTGGTCATGCCCGGCGGCGCCTCCCAGCCGCGCAAGGCGCTGGACGCGTGGCAGGACTGGGCCAAGCAGCGCGGCGCGCGCGGCCTGGCGTACGTCCTCGTGGGCGAGGACGGCGAGCTGTCCGGTCCCGTCGCCAAGAACCTCTCCGAGACCGAGCGGGCGGGGATCGCCGCGCACGTGGGCGCCGCCCCGGGCGACTGCGTGTTCTTCGCCGCCGGCGCCGTGAACCCCTCCCGCGCCCTGCTGGGCGCCGCGCGCGGGGAGATCGCCCGCCGCTGCGGCCTGGTCGACGAGGACGCCTGGGCGTTCACCTGGGTGGTCGACGCCCCCATGTTCAAGCCGACCGCCGAGGACGACGACGTCGCGATCGGCACGGGCGGCTGGAACGCCGTGCACCACGCGTTCACCGCCCCCAAGCCCGAGCACCTGGCGACGTTCGACACCGACCCCGGCTCGGCGCTGACGAACGCCTACGACATCGTCTGCAACGGCAACGAGATCGGCGGCGGCTCGATCCGCATCCACCGCCGCGACGTGCAGGAGCGCGTGTTCTCCGTCATGGGGATCGACGCCGACGCCGCCCGCGAGAAGTTCGGGTTCCTGCTCGACGCGTTCTCCTACGGCGCCCCGCCGCACGGCGGCATCGCCTTCGGCTGGGACCGCATCGTCGCCCTGCTGGCCGGTGCGGACTCCATCCGCGAGGTCATCGCGTTCCCCAAGTCCGGCGGCGGGTTCGACCCGCTGACCTCCGCGCCGGCGCCCATCACGGCGCAGCAGCGCAAGGAGGCCGGCGTCGACGCGAAGCCCGAGCCGAAGTCCGGGTCGACGTCCGAGCCGCGCGCGGGCGAGCGGGCGGGCGCCTGAGGGGTCCCGGCCGCGCCGCCGCCGCCGCGGGGGCGGCGGCGCTCGCCCTGGCGCTGCTGACGTCCGCGGTGCTGGGCGGGGCGACGGCGGCGCTGGACGGGCCCGTCTCACGGGCCGCCGTGCGCGCAGCCACCGGCGCCGGGGCCCTGACCCGCGCCGCGCAGGTGGTGGAGGCGCTCACGCAGCCGGTCTGGGTGTACCTGGCCGGGCTGGCGGCGCTCGTCGCGGCCGTGCGGGCGGGACGGGCGCGCGAGGCCCGGTGGGCCCTGGGCGCGGGTGTGCTGGCCTCGCTGGCCAGCCCGCTGCTGAAGGCGCTGGTGGGCCGCGAGCGGCCCGCGCTGGAGGCCGGGCTGACCACCGCCGGCGGCGGGGCGTTCCCCTCCGGGCACGCCGTCGGCTCGGCGACGGTGGTGCTCCTGCTGCTGCTGCTCCTGCTGCCGCCCGCGCCGTCGCGGCGCGCCGCGGCGGGCCGCTGGGCGGCGGGCGGGGTCTTCGCGCTCCTGGTGGGCGCCGACCGCGTGTGGCTGGGCGCGCACTGGCCCACGGACGTGCTGGGCGGCTGGCTGGTGGCGCTCGCGCTGGTGGCCGGCGCCCGCGCCGCTGCGACCCGCCGAGCAGCCGGGGCGGTGACGAGGCCCGCGTCGGGGCGGTGACGCGGGTCACGTCGCCGTCGGTGACAGCGGTGGGGCCGTCCGGGGACGGGTTGGTCTGATCGGGTGATGCTGGCGCGTGCGCCGTAACGCCGCGGGCCCTGATCGCGACTACCTGCCGGGCGCGGTGCGGCGCGCCGACCCGTGGTGTCCTCCCCGTGATCGCTGACGTCAAGAGCGTTGCGCTGCAACGCTTCTCGCGTGCGGAGCGAGGAACCTCGACCCTCCGGGGGTGCGCGCGCCCGGTGGTGCCGGCGAGGTGGTCGGACGGGGGTCCGACGCGCCCGTCACCGAGCGTGACGTGGGTGGGACGGGGTCAAGGCGGGCCGGGGCTGCCCCGAAACCTCTCTCAGCAACGTTCCCCCCACTTGCACGCCGAGAGGAAACACTCGTGGACGACCACCGCCCCGCCGAGCACCGCCCCTCCCGCCGCACCCGCCGCGACTCCCGTCCGGTCCGCCGCTGGCCCGCCGCCCTGGGCGCCAGCGTCGTGACCGCGGCCCTCGCGTTCTCGATGGCCCCCGCCACGGCGAACGTGGCCGCCGGCATCTTCGACCTGGGCCGCGGTGCGACCCTGACGTCGGCCAACGGGTCCGTGTTCACCGTGACCGTGAAGGACGACGGCGCCCTCGTCACGGCCCGCAAGTCCGGTCCCACCCCGACCGCCACCCCGACCGCCACGCCCACCGCCACCCCGACGGCCACCCCCACCGCCACCGCGCCGGCCCTGAGCGTCACCGCCAAGGCCGGCGGCACCAGCTCCGTGACGGTCTCCTGGGACACGACCCTGACGCAGGCCACCTTCGGCCGCGACGGTGTCGACGCCAACGGCAGCGGCGCCTGGACGTCCGCGCCCGGCGCGAAGTCGCCCCAGACCCTGACGAACCTCAAGCCGGGCACGCGGTACAACGTGACCGTGGCGGGCGTCCTCGGCGGCAAGCAGGTCACCCGCACGGTGGCCGTCACGACCGCCTCCACCTCCACCGGCACGCCCACCACGTCCCCGACCACCCCGGCCCCGACGCCGACGGCCACGCCGTCGCAGCCGGCCGCGACCACGGGCGACTTCAAGGCCACCACGATCGGCGCGTCCGTCACGGGCGCCGCGAACGGCGACTTCAACCGCTGGACCGGCACCAAGCACGGCCTGTACGCCACGTGGGCCGACAACGGCAAGGTGTGGGGCATCGACACCCCCAGCAGCGAGTACGGCGCGAACAGCGTCTCGCGCCTGGGTGACTACGACCTCGACATCGCCACCCAGCACAAGATCGCCAACTGGGGCAACCCGGGCATCGACACCGCGCTGGAGAACACCTTCCGCGAGATCAAGACCAAGTGGGGCAGCCGCCAGGGCACCGTCTACATCCGCCCGTTCCACGAGTTCAACGGCAACTGGTACAACTGGTCGGTCCGCAGCGCCACCGACCAGGCGAACTTCGTGAAGTACTGGCAGAACGTCGTCCACCCGAAGTTCAAGGGCGTGTTCGGCACCGACAAGCGGTTCAAGCTGGTGTGGTCGCCCAACCGCGACTCCTCCACCTCCCTCGACGTGCGCAAGTCGTTCCCGGGCGGCAAGTACGTCGACGCGATCGGCGTGGACTACTACGACTTCTCCCGTGCGAACGACGAGGCCAAGTGGGCCGCGGAGGTGAACCGCACGCAGAACGGCGGGCCGGTCGGCATCGCCGCGTGGGACTCCTTCGCGCAGTCCCAGGGCGTGCCGTGGTACCTGCCCGAGTACGGCGTCCAGTTCGGCGACAACGCCTTCTTCCTGGGCAAGGTCCTCGACTTCATCAAGGCCAACCGCTACGACGGCACGGGTGACCCGGCCGGCAAGGCCCTGGGCGCCGCCTGGCACAACCTGCAGGGCAGCTCGCCCGACCCGAACGCCGGTGGCGACTTCTTCGTCCAGCGCGGTGGGAGCGACTACTCCGGCCGCCCGAAGACGGCCGCGCTGCTGCGCACCTGGGTGAAGGACAACCCGTGGCTGCGCCAGGCGCGCTGACCCCGCGGGCCGCTCAGGCCTGACCCCGTCCGCCCCGCGCGGACCGCGGCGCCCCGTCCGGGAACCTCCCGGGCGGGGCGCCGTCGTCGCGCCGGCCGCCGGTCAGCCGCGGATCAGCTGCCGGCGGCGGGCTTGAGCACGTACCCGGCGCCCCGGACCGTGTGGATCATCGGCGGCCGGCCGGCGTCGATCTTGCGGCGCAGGTAGGAGATGTACAGCTCGACGATGTTGGCCTGCCCGCCGAAGTCGTAGTTCCACACCCGGTCCAGGATCTGCGCCTTGCTCAGCACCCGGCGCGGGTTGCGCATGAGGTAGCGCAGCAGCTCGAACTCCGTGGCCGTCAGCCGCACCTCCGTGCCCGCGCGGGTCACCTCGTGGCTGTCCTCGTCCAGCAGCAGGTCGCCCACCGCCAGCAGCGGCTCCTGCCGCGCGGCGGTCAGGCCCGAGCGGCGCAGCAGGCTGCGCAGCCGCGCGACGACCTCCTCGAGGCTGAACGGCTTGGTGACGTAGTCGTCACCGCCCGCGGTCAGGCCGGCGACGCGGTCCTCCACGGCGTCCTTGGCGGTCAGGAACAGCACGGGGACCTCGGTGGCGTCCGCGCGCAGGCGCCGCAGCACCTCCAGGCCGTCGATGTCCGGCAGCATGATGTCGAGCACGACCGCGTCGGGGCGGAAGTCGCGGGCCGCGCGCACCGCGTCCAGGCCGTTGCCCGCCGTCCGGACCTCCCACCCCTCGTAGCGCAGGGTCATCGACAGCAGCTCGGACAGCGTCGCCTCGTCGTCGACCACGAGCACGCGCAGCGGGGTGCCGTCGGGCCGGGTGAGCTCCGCGCGACGGCCGGTGGTGGAAGCGGTCATCCGACCATGGTCGCCCTGTGAGCCCGCTGTCCGCGGGGAAACGGCTGTGCACGACCTGTGCGTCCCCGCGCACCCCCGTGCGGTTCACCCGGACGGCCCACGGCGACGGCCCGGCCGGGGACGCTGGGTACCGTCGACGCCGTGGCCGACCTGTTCACCCCCGACGACGAGGCCGACGAGCCGGGCACGGCCGCCGGTGCGGGAGCGCGCGTCCCGGCGGTGCTGGCCGGTGCGCCGCTGGCGGTGCGGATGCGCCCGCGCACCCTCGACGAGGTCGTCGGCCAGCAGCACCTGCTGCGCCCCGGCTCCCCGCTGCGGCGGCTGGCCTCCGAGGGCGACCTGGGGCGCGCCGGCCCGGCCTCGGTGGTCCTGTGGGGACCGCCGGGCACCGGCAAGACGACCCTGGCGCACGTGCTGGCCCGTTCCGGCGGCCGGCGCTTCGCCGAGCTGTCCGCCGTCACGGCCGGCGTCAAGGACGTGCGCCGCGTCGTGGACGAGGCCCGCGAGGCGCGCGACCTGCACCGGCGCCAGACCGTGCTGTTCCTCGACGAGATCCACCGCTTCACCAAGGCGCAGCAGGACGCCCTGCTGCCGGGGGTGGAGAACCGCTGGGTGGTGCTCGTGGCCGCCACGACGGAGAACCCCAACTTCTCCGTCGTCACGCCGCTGCTGTCGCGCTCGCTGCTGCTGACGCTGCGGCCCCTGGAGGCCGCCGACGTGCGCGGCCTGCTCCTGTCCGCGGTCGCCGACCCCCGCGGGCTGGCCGGCGAGGTGGAGGTGACCGAGGAGGCCCTGGAGCACCTGGTCCGGGTGGCCGACGGGGACGCCCGGCGCGCGCTGACCGCGCTGGAGGCCGCCGCGGGCGCAGCCTTCGACACCCCGGACGGCCCCGACGACGCCGCCGCCCCCGACGACGCCGCCGCGGAGGAGGGGGCCGCCGACGCGCCCGCCGCGCGGCCGGTCGTCACGCTGGCCCACGCCGAGCGCGCGCTGGACCGGGCGGCGGTGCGCTACGACCGCGCCGGCGACCAGCACTACGACGTGGCCAGCGCCCTCATCAAGTCGATGCGCGGCTCGGACGTGGACGCGGCGCTGCACTACCTGGCGCGGATGCTGGAGGCGGGGGAGGACCCGCGCTTCATCGCCCGCCGCGTCGTCATCGCCGCGTCCGAGGACGTCGGGATGGCCGACCCGTCGGCGCTGCAGACCGCGGTGGCCGCCATGCACGCGGTGGCGCAGATCGGGATGCCGGAGGCGCGGATCGTCCTCGCGCAGGCGGTCGTGCACAACGCCACCGCGCCGAAGTCGAACGCCGCGTACAACGGGATCAACGCGGCGGTGGCCGACGTGCGCGCCGGCCGCGGCGGCGCGGTGCCGGCGCACCTGCGCGACGCGCACTACGCGGGGGCCTCGCGGCTGGGGCACGGGCGCGGGTACGCGTACCCGCACGACCTGCCGGCGGGCGTGGCCGCGCAGCAGTACCCGCCGGACGAGCTGGTGGGGCGCGACTACTACGTCCCCACCGACCGCGGGTTCGAGGAGCGGCTGCGCGAGCGGGTGGCCCGGCTGCGCCGCGTCGTCCGCGGCCGCTGAGCCGCTAGCGTCGCGCCGTGTCCGGACTCGCCGCCCGCGTCGCCCGCTTCCTGTCCCCGCTCGTGCGCGCCGGGGGCCGCGCGGCGCTGCGCGAGCTGGAGCGCCGTGACACCGCGCCCGCGCCCGCGCCGGGGCCCGCGTCCCGTCCGTCCCCGGCGCCGGGTCCCGTCCCGCGCGGCGCGGTGGAGCACCGCGGGCCGCTGCGCGTGGAGTACGCCCCCCGCGCGGACGGCCGGCCCGACCCCGGCGAGGTCGTCTGGGCGTGGGTGCCGTTCGAGGAGGGCGACGGGCGCGGCAAGGACCGCCCCGTCCTGGTCGTCGGCCGCGACGGCGAGGACCTGCTGGTGCTGGCGATGAGCAGCCGCGACCACGACGAGGCCGCCGCGGCCGCCGGCGACGCCCGCCACGGGCGGCGCTGGGTGGACGTGGGCAGCGGGGCGTGGGACCGGCGGGGACGCCCCAGCGAGGTGCGCGTGGACCGCCTGCTGCGCGTGGCGGCCGCCGACGTGCGCCGCGAGGGGGCGGCCCTGGACCGCGAGCGCTTCGAGGAGGTCGCCGCCCGGGTGCGGGGCGTCCACGGCGGGTGAGCGGCGGGTAGTGTCGAGGGCCGACCCGGCGGGTCGCCCGCAGCACCCCGCACGCACAGCCAGCAGACGCAGGAGGCACGTCCGATGCAGACGGCAGAGATCCGTCGCCGGTGGCTCGACTTCTTCGAGCGCCAGGGGCACGCGGTGGTCCCCAGCGCCTCGCTGGTCTCCAGCGACCCGAGCCTGATGTTCACCGTCGCCGGCATGGTGCCGTTCATCCCGTACCTGACCGCCCAGGTGCCCGCGCCGTACCGGCGGGCCACCAGCGTGCAGAAGTGCCTGCGGACCCTCGACATCGAGGAGGTCGGCAAGACCACCCGCCACGGCACGTTCTTCCAGATGAACGGCAACTTCTCCTTCGGCGACTACTTCAAGCGCGAGGCCATCGCCTTCGCCTGGGAGCTGCTGACCACCCCGCAGGAGCGCGGCGGGTACGGCTTCGACCCGCAGCGGCTGTGGGCGACCGTCTACCACGACGACGACGAGGCGTACGCGCTGTGGCGCGAGATCGGCATGCCCGCCGAGCGCATCCAGCGCCGCGGCAAGGCCGACAACTACTGGAACACCGGCCAGCCCGGCCCCGGCGGACCCTGCTCGGAGATCTACTACGACCGCGGCCCGCAGTTCGGCGCCGACGGCGGCCCGGAGGCGGACGAGGACCGCTACCTGGAGATCTGGAACCTCGTCTTCATGCAGTACCAGCTGTCGGCGGTGCGCTCGAAGACGGACTTCGACGTCGCCGGCGAGCTGCCCGCGAAGAACATCGACACCGGCATGGGCCTGGAGCGCGTGGCGTTCCTGCTGCAGGGCGTCGACAACATGTACGAGATCGACGAGGTGCGCCCGGTCCTGGACCGGGCCGCGCAGCTGTCCGGCAAGCGCTACGGCGCCGACCACGAGGACGACGTGCGCCTGCGCGTCGTCGCCGACCACGTGCGCAGCGCGCTCATGCTCATCGGCGACGGCGTCACCCCGGGCAACGAGGGGCCGGGCTACGTGCTGCGCCGCCTCATCCGGCGCGCGGTGCGCGCGGTGCGGCTGCTGGGCGTGGAGGAGCCGGCGATGCCGCACCTGCTGCCGGCGTCGATGGAGGTCATGAGCGCCTCCTACCCGGAGCTGCGCCGCGACTTCGAGCGCATCTCCGCGGTGGCCGACGCCGAGGAGGAGGCGTTCCGGCGCACCCTGGTCGCCGGCACCTCGATCTTCGAGACGGCCGTCGCGCAGGCGCGCGGCGCCGGGTCGACGACCCTGAGCGGTGAGCGGGCGTTCGCGCTGCACGACACCTACGGCTTCCCCATCGACCTGACCCTGGAGATGGCCGCCGAGGCCGGGGTGAGCGTCGACGAGCAGGGCTTCCGCCGCCTCATGGCCGAGCAGGTCGACCGCGCCAAGGCCGACGCGCGCGCGAAGAAGACCGGCGGGGTGGACCTGTCCAGCTACCGCACGACGCTGGAGGGCCTGTCCGGCGGCCCGGTCGTCTTCACCGGCTACGAGCGCGCCGAGGGCGACGCGGACGTGCTCGTCCTGCTGCAGGGCGGGGTCAGCACGCCCAGCGCCCCGGCGGGCACCGACGTCGAGGTCGTCCTGGACCGCACGCCCTTCTACGCCGAGGGCGGCGGGCAGCTGGCCGACCACGGCATCATCACCACCGCCTCCGGCGCGCGCGTGCGCGTGGGTGACGTGCAGCAGCCGGTGCGCGGCCTGTACGTGCACAAGGGCACCGTGGAGGCCGGCGAGGTCGTCGTCGGCGACCGCGCGCACGCCCAGGTGGACGCGGTGCGCCGGCGTGCCGTCAGCCGCGCGCACACCGCGACCCACCTCGTGCACCAGGTGGTGCGCGAGCACCTGGGCGACACCGCCACCCAGGCCGGCTCGGAGAACGCCCCCGGGCGGCTGCGCTTCGACTACTCCTCCACCGCGCAGGTGGGCGCCGACCTGGTGCGCGACATCGAGGGCGTGGTCAACGAGCGCGTGGCCGACGACCTGGAGGTCAGCGCGACGGTGACCGACCGCGACAGCGCCCTGCGCTCGGGCGCTATGGCGCTGTTCGGGGAGAAGTACGGCGACCGCGTGCGGGTCGTCTCCATCGGCGGGGACTGGTCCAAGGAGCTGTGCGGCGGCACGCACACCCTCACCTCGCAGCAGGTGGGGCTCGTCTCGATCGTCTCCGAGGGCTCCATCGGCTCGGGCGCGCGGCGCATCGAGGCCCTCGTCGGCACCGACGCCTACGCGTTCCTGTCGCGCGAGCACCTGCTGGTCAGCCAGCTCACCGACGTCGTCAAGGCGCGCCCGGAGGAGCTGCCGGAGCGCGTCGGCGGGCTCATCACCCGGCTGCGCGACGCGGAGAAGGAGATCGCCCGGCTGCGGGCGGGCCAGGTGCTGGCCGCGGCGCCGCAGGTGGCGGCCGCCGCGCGCGACACCTTCGGCGTCAGCGTCGTCGCCCACGACGCCGGCCCGGCCTCCGCGGACGACCTGCGCACCCTCGTGCTGGACGTGCGCGGGCGCCTGGGCAACGAGCGGCCCGTCGTCGTCGCCGTCGCCGGCGTCGCCAAGGACCGCCCCGTGGTCGTCGTGGCCACCAACGAGGAGGCGCGCCGCTGGGGCGTGAAGGCCGGGGAGCTGGTGCGCGGCGCCGCGCAGGTCCTCGGCGGCGGCGGGGGCGGCAAGGACGACCTCGCCCAGGGCGGCGGGCAGGACCCGGCGCGCATCGGCGACGCCCTCGCGGGCATCGAGCACGCCGTCGGCCAGCGCGTCACCGGGTCCTGAGCGGCCCACCGACCCCTGACCGGCCCCTGACCGGGCACTGACCCGCACCCACGTCGACGGAGAGGCACCGCACGAGTGCGCAGCGGAGTTCGACTCGCCGTCGACGTGGGATCGGTCCGCGTCGGCCTCGCGGCGTGCGACCCTGCGGGGGTGATCGCCTCACCGGTGCGGACGCTGGCCCGCGACGAGCGCCGCAGCGGCGACGTGGCCGAGGTGGCCGCGGAGGTCCGCGAGCGCGGGGCCGTGGAGGTGGTCGTCGGGCTGCCGCTGTCCCTGGACGGCGGCGAGGGACCGGCGGCGCAGCGGGCGCTGGCCTACGCCGAGCGGGTCGCGGCCGCCGTGGCGCCGGTGCCCGTGCGGCTGGTCGACGAGCGCCTGAGCACGGTCGACGCCCACCGGGCGCTGCACGCGGCCGGGCGGCGCGAGCGCGACTTCCGCGCCGTCGTCGACCAGGTGGCGGCCGTGGTGCTCCTGCAGGCCGCGCTGGACGTCGAGCGCACCAGCGGCCGCCCGCCCGGGCGGGTGGTGGGGGAGCGGACCCGCCCACCGCGCAAGCCGCGCCACCGGGGTGGCGGCGGGGGCGGCGCGCCGGGCACCGGCGCGGGGACCGGCACCACCAGCAGCTCGAGCACCGGCACGGACGCCAGGGAGGGCGAGGACACGTGATGGACCTGACGGACCTGCCGGGCTCGCAGCAGCCGGACGCCGCGGGCCGCCGGCGGCGGCGGGTGCGCCGGCGGCGCACCGCCGTGGCCGTGGTCGTCTCCCTGGCCGTCCTCGGCGGCGGGACCGCCGCCGCCTGGAGCACCCTGGAGCCCGTCGTCAGCGGCTTCCTGGAGAGCGACGACTTCGAGGGCGAGGGCACCGGCGAGGTGGACGTGCGCGTGATGGCCGGCGACAGCGGCACCGCCATCGGCCGCACCCTGCAGGAGGCCGGCGTCGTCAAGACCACGACGGCCTTCGTGTCGGCCGCCTCCGCCCAGCCGGACATGGCGACCATCCAGCCGGGCACCTACCGGCTGCGCGAGGGCATGTCCGCGGCCTCCGCCGTCGCGCTGCTGCTGGACCCCGCCTCCCGCGTCACCACCCGCCTGACGGTGCCCGAGGGGCGCACCGCGGCGCAGGTGCTGGACCTCATCAGCTCCGAGACGCCCATCGACCGCGCCCAGCTGGACGCCGCGCTGGCCGACCCGGCCGCCCTCGGCCTGCCCGCCTCCGCCCAGGGGAACGTCGAGGGCTACCTGTTCCCCGCCACCTACGAGGTGAACCCGGACGAGACGGCCGCCGAGCTGCTGGGGCAGATGGTGGGCCAGACCGTCCGCGTGCTGGCCGAGCTGGGCGTCCCCGCCGAGCGCGAGCGCGAGGTCGTCACCACCGCCAGCATCGTCGAGCGCGAGGTCCAGACGCCGCAGGACATGTCCCGCGCGGCGCGCGTCATCGCCAACCGGCTCGCCGACGGCATGCCGCTGCAGATGGACTCCACCGTCGCCTACGCCAACCGCGACTGGGCGACGACGACCACCACGGCCGAGCAGCGCGCGATCGACTCCCCGTACAACACCTACCGCTACCCGGGCCTGCCCGCGGGCCCCATCAGCAACCCGGGCGCCGACGCGCTGCGCGCCGCGCTGGACCCCGAGCCCGGCCCGTGGCTGTTCTTCGTCACGGTGAACCTCGACACGGGCGAGACCCGCTTCGCGGCCACCGAGCAGGAGCACTTCGCCAACGTCGAGCTGTTCCGCGCCTGGCTGCGGGAGAACCCGGAGTGACAGGGGTGGGCGGCGCCCGGGCGGGCGGGGAACGGCCGTGAGGGCCGCCGTGTGCGGGTTCCCCATCCAGCACTCGCTCTCGCCCGCGCTGCACCGCGCCGCCTACCGCGCCCTGGGCCTGGAGGACTGGGAGTACGACCTGCTGGAGGTCGACGAGGAGCGCTTGCCCGCGGTCGTCGACGCCCTGGACGCCTCCTGGGCGGGTCTGTCGCTGACGATGCCGCTGAAGCAGGCCGTGGTGCCCCTCGTCGACGAGGTCAGCGACTTCGCCCGCGCCGTCGGCGCCGTCAACACCGTCGTCGTGCAGCCGCGCGTGGACCGGCGCGGCGTGCCCGGCCGTCGCGGGGTGCGCCTGCGCGCGGAGAACACCGACGTCATCGGCCTGGTCACGGCGCTCGCGGAGGCGGGCGCCGAGCGCGTCGAGCGCGGCGTCGTCCTCGGCGGCGGCGCCACCGCCCGCTCCGCGCTGGTCGCCCTGCTGCAGGCCGGCTGCCGCCGCCCCGTGGCCGTCGTGCGCAGCCCCGCCCGCGCCGCCGAGCTGCGCGGCGTGGCCGCCCGCCTGGGCGGAGAGGTGGAGGTACGCGGCTGGGACGAGCTGCCCGTGGCGCTGACCGGCGACGTCGTCGTCTCCACCGTGCCCGTCGGCGGGTCCGGGGACACCGCCGACGCCCTGCTGGGGGCCTTCCGGCCGCTGTGGTGGCCGCTGCTGCTGGACGTCGTCTACGCGCCGTGGCCGACCCCGCTGGCGAGCCGCTGGGGCGGCACGGTCGTCGGCGGTTTCGAGATGCTGCTGCACCAGGCCGTCGCGCAGGTGGAGCTCATGACGGGGCGTCCCGGACCCGTCGAGGCGATGCGCGCCGCCGGGACCGCGGCGCTGGAGGCCCGCGCCCGCGCCTGAGCGGGTCGTGCGGCCTCAAGGTCGACCCTGGTCGGGTCGACACCCCTCCTGCGAGCGCTGACCGGCAGCGCCGCTGCGCCGTGGCCAGGCGCGCGGAGGGGAGCGAGATGAACGACCCGGGGCAGCACCGTCCGTCGGTGGAGCCGTACGTGCCGGTCAACGTGCGTCCGGACGACGACGGCGTGCCGCGCCGCCGCGAGGTCAGCGAGATCCTCGCCCGTCTCAGCCCGTCCGTGACCCCCGCCGCGACCCCCGCCGCCGCTCCCGCCGCCGTGCCGCAGGTCGCGCCGTCGCTGGCGCCCGCCGTGCCCGTGCAGGCCGGCCCGGCCGACACGTACGCGCTCGCGCCCGCGCCGCTGGCCCCCGTCGCCGACCCCGCCCCGCTCGTCAGCGCCGTCGCGGACGTGGAGGCCGCGCCGCCGAAGGTCAACGACGTCCTCGTGGCCGCCCTGTCCGCCGGTGCCTCCGACGTCCACCTGACCTCCGGCGCCGCGCCCACCGTGCGCCTGTCCGGGGAGCTGACCCCGCTGGACGGGTTCGGCAAGCTGGCGGCCAAGGACCTGCAGCAGATGGTCTACGCCATCCTCACGCAGAAGCAGCGCGAGCAGTTCGAGGCCCACCTCGAGCTGGACTTCGCCTACCAGGTGCCCGGGCACTCGCGGTTCCGCGTCAACGTGTATCGCCAGCGCGAGTCCGTCGGCGCGGCGTTCCGGCGCATCCCCTTCGAGATCAAGCCGCTGGAGGACCTGGGCGTGCCGCCCGTGGTCGGCTCCTTCGCGAACCTGCAGCGCGGTTTCGTCCTCGTCACCGGCCCCACCGGTTCCGGCAAGTCCACGACGCTCGCCTCGATCGTCGACCTGGCCAACCGGACCCGCAAGGACCACATCATGACGGTGGAGGACCCCATCGAGTTCCTGCACCGGCACAAGGGCTGCCTGGTCAACCAGCGCGAGGTGGGGGAGGACACGAAGTCCTTCGCCAGCGCCCTCAAGCACGTGCTGCGCCAGGACCCCGACATCATCCTCGTCGGCGAGATGCGCGACCTGGAGACCATCTCCGTCGCCCTGACGGCCGCCGAGACCGGTCACCTCGTCTTCGGCACCCTGCACACCCAGGACGCCGCGCAGACGATCGACCGCGTCATCGACGTGTTCCCCCCGCACCAGCAGCAGCAGATCCGCGTGCAGCTGGCCGGGGCCATCCAGGGCGTCGTCTGCCAGACGCTGTGCAAGCGCGCCGACGGCCGCGGCCGCGTCGTCGCCACCGAGGTCCTGGTCGCCACCCCGGCGATCCGCAACCTCATCCGCGAGGGCAAGACCCACCAGATCGCCTCCGCGATGCAGGCCGGCGCCCAGCACGGCATGCACACCCTCGACCAGCACCTCGCCGACCTCGTGCGCACCCGCCAGATCACGTTCGAGCACGGCCTGGAGAAGTGCCACTCCGCCGACGAGTTCCGCCGCCTGACCGGGCGCTGAGAGGACCAGCCATGGCCACCCTGAGCAAGGCGCCCGCCAAGCCGGCCGGCAAGGCGGCGCGCAGCGGGCCCGCGATGTTCGAGTACACCGCCCGCGACCGCGCCGGCAAGCTCGTCAAGGGCATCCTGGAGGCGAACGACCAGCAATCCGTCGTCGCCCGCCTGCTCGGCCAAGGGCTGGCGCCCGTCTCCGTCGAGGCGTCCAAGGCCGGCAAGGGCCTCCAGATGGAGATCAACCTGCCCGGCTCGAACCGGGTGGGTCTGAAGGACCTGGCGCTGATGTCGCGCCAGTTCGCGACCATGGTCTCCTCCGGGCTGACGCTGCTCAAGGCGCTGGGGATCCTCGCGGAGCAGACGGAGAGCAAGAAGCTCGCCGCCGTGCTCGGCGAGGTCCGCGCCGAGGTCGAGTCCGGCACGTCGCTGTCCACGGCGCTGGGCCGGCACCCCGCCGTCTTCCCGCCCCTGATGATCAACATGGTGCGCGCCGGCGAGGTCGGCGGCTTCCTCGACCAGGTGCTCCTGCAGCTCGCGGAGAACTTCGAGTCCGAGGTGAAGCTGCGCGCGAAGGTGAAGTCGGCCATGACCTACCCGGTCGTGGTGTTCGTCATCGCGATCCTGGCCGTGGCCGGGATGCTGCTGTTCATCGTCCCGATCTTCGCGGGCATGTTCGCCACCCTCGGCGGGGAACTGCCGCTGCCGACGAAGGTCCTCGTCGTGCTGTCGAGCGGGCTGCGCTACGCCGCTCCCGTCATCCTCGTGCTCGCGTTCGTCCTGCCGGTGGTGTGGCGCAAGGTGAAGGACAAGCAGCGCGTCCGCAACGTCGTCGACCCGTTCAAGCTGCGGGTCCCCATCTTCGGCACGCTCGCGCAGAAGATCGCCCTGAGCCGCTTCACCCGCAACCTCGGCACGATGCTGCACTCGGGCGTGCCGATCCTGCAGAGCCTGGAGATCGTCGGCAGCGCCTCCGGCAACGTCGTCATCGAGCGGGCCTCGCACGACGTCATGGAGAGCGTCCGTGAAGGCAAGGCGCTGGCCGCGCCGCTGGCCGAGCACAAGGTGTTCCCGCCGATGGTGGTGCAGATGATGAGTGTCGGTGAGGACACCGGCGCGCTCGACGCCATGCTGCACAAGATCTCCGACTTCTACGACCAGGAGGTCGAGGCCACCACGGAGGCCCTGACGAGCCTCATCGAGCCGCTGATGATCGCCTTCCTGGGCGGGATCATCGGCGCGATGATCGTCGCGATGTACATGCCCATCTTCGGCGTCTTCGACCTCATCCAGTGACGTGAGGACGCGCGCGGTCCCCGCGGGAACGGACGAGGGCTTCACCCTGGTCGAACTGCTCGTGGTGCTTGTCGTCGTCGGGATCCTCGCGGCCGTCGCGGTGCCCGTGTACGCGGGGCAGCGCCAGAAGGCGCACGACGCGGCTCTGCAGACTGACCTGCGCAGCATCGCCTCCTACGAGGAGAGCCACTACGTCGAGCACGAGGAGTACCTGGCGGTCGCTGCGACGAGCACCCCGGTCATCGTCGAGGACGTCCGGCTCAGTCCCGGCGCCAGCGCGAGCGTGGACCTGAACGCCGCGGGAACGGCGTACTGCATCCGCATCGACAGCGCTCGGGCCACCGGGCCTCGCGTCCACGTGAGCAACCGGGGCGGTCTGCAGTCGCGCGCGACGACCACCTGCCCCGCCGCCGGCACCTGGTGATCCGCGGTGGGCCGAACGCCCGCTCCGCCGACGGCCCGTGAGCTGCACGCTCACGGGCCGTCGGCGTTCCCGCCGCCCGGCGTTGCGCCTGACGGGTGATCCACCACGCAGCGTCTCAAGCCGCTCGGCACCCGGGCCGAAGTACTCGGTGTCAAGAGCCGCCACACCGACCGACGGTGCGCGACCCGCGAGCGGCTCCGGATCTCAGAAGGGGAGCACCGAATGCTCGCTCGCATCCGCAAGTCCATCGAGGAGAAGGACCAGGGCTTCACCCTGATCGAGCTCCTGGTCGTCATGATCATCATCGGCATCCTGGCCGCCATCGCCATCCCGGTCTTCCTGAACCAGCGCAACAAGGCCTACGACACCCAGGCCAAGAGCGACCTGCGCAGCCTGCAGACCGAGGTGGAGACCTACTACACGGACAACCAGAAGTACCCCACCGCCATCGTCGTCGGCAACGCGCCTGCCACCCCGGCCGCCGACACCGTGTACATCAAGAAGTCCGGCAACACCGGCACCCCGGTCATCCAGGCCAGCAACACCGCCGGCGCTGAGGCGTACTGCATCTCCTCGCAGGCGCAGTCCGGCCAGATCTGGAAGATCACGAGCGCGACCTCCGGTGTGAACAAGGCGTCGGCCCAGTGCGCGAGCGCCTCGAACTGATCGAGCAGCGTCCGTGACGAGGTGGGGGCCGCGCCCCCCCCCCCCCCCCCACGCCGCCCCCCCCCCGCCCGCCCCCCTCCCCGCCTCCCCCCCCCCCCCCCCCCCCCCCCCGGTCGGCCGCTCGGGAGGCGTCAGTCCTCCGCGGTGCGGCGGGCGACCTCCGCCCGCTCACGCTCGATCCGGTCGCCC